>JALHUR010000289.1 GCA_022867325.1 Candidatus Aminicenantota bacterium
CTGGTCGGGCTGCTGGTGACCCTCCAGGCTTATCTCCCTCCCTTTACAAACCTCGTCGTCCGCTGAAGCGAGAAGCGAGGCTATTTCTCGAGGACGGCTACGAGCGAAAGCCCGAACCGCCGGCGCAGGACGTGTTTTTCGACGACCCGCATCAAGGGAACCAGTCGAGCGTAGATAAACGCAGCCAGCGGGCTGACGTAGGCCATCTTAAGGAGGCGGCCGGCGACGAACCAACCGGGGACGGACAGGGCGTTAAAATAATAGACCTGCCTGACGCGGAAGGCCGTTCCCTTGATGGCGTTGATCAGCTCTTTTTTTGTATAACGGCGGTTATGTCCGATGCTTCGGTCGATGGCGCCGAACAAGATGGGGTGGGCCGGAACGATGACGACGAAACGGCCGCCGGGCCGCAGCGCATCATAAATATTCCTTAGAGAACGCCGGTCGTCCCGCGTGTGTTCGAGGACGTTCAAGGCGAAGGCGCTGTCGACGGGAGCGGCGATCCGTCCGAAGTCCGCGGGATTCTCCATATCGATCCGGAGCACGGATATCCTAGGGGCGGCGTATCTGACGCGCAGCAGCTCCAGGTAGTGGGCGTCGATGTCGCTAATAATGACGCGGCTGGCCGGGAAATCCCGCAGGACCTTTTGACTATAGGTCCCCCGGCCGCTTCCTATCTCAAGGACGGTCCCCCTGAGGTGGGGCTTGACCTGTTCGAACATCCACTCCGTGAACGATTCGGCCCCGTCCAGGGCTTCGAGCGTGGTATTTCCGTCCTTCGAATATTTCATCGGAAGCTTCCGGGAAAAAACGTTCGGAGGCATTATATGAAGATTGACCGTCGCAGACAAGCCTCTCCAAGAATTGACCCCGAGTTGCCGCCGTCTCAGCGGCCGATCCGGGCGGCCAGGGAAGCGGGGTCGGCTTAGAACTCCTGGTAGTGCTGCTGGGAGTTTCTGATCAACGTGATGAGTTGCCAGCGGCTCTTGACCCCAAGCTTTCGGAAAATGTTGGAGAGATGGGTCTTGACGGTCTTGAGCGAGACGAAGAGCTCTTCGGCCATGTCCCGCCCGCTCTTGCCCTCGAGAAGGAGCCGGATAATCTCCTGCTCCCGGCTCGAAATCTGATGGCGGGCGAAGAAACCGGCCAGGGCGCCCTCCCGGACCGGCTCGAGAGGATGATGGGCGTAATACCTGCCCAAGAACGCTTTAAGGAAAAGGAAAGGCGGCACGTGCATGAAAAATTCGAGGATCGGATAGGTATAACACAGGAAACCGCGGCTCTTCATGGTCAATGCGGCCATCCCGTAGAGGAGATAGGCGACGGCATAGATCCCGGTGAAGACCTTGAGGCCCCGTCTCCGCTCCAGGTCATTCCTCCCGTTCGGAGCGAACGTCGCCCTGACAAAGAGGATGAAGATCGCCCCGCGGTTGACGATGTTGAAGACGAGCATGATCAGGTCGTAGAGGGGAAGCCCTTTGACCGGTGAACGGAGCAAGGCGTCGTCGGCCGTCAGGAAATAAGCGGCCAAGGCCCCGGCCTGGAGGACAAAAAAAGCGGCCTGGAGCGGGAGGGAGAACCTCCGGCCCCGGATCTCGAGGATCATCCGGATGAAGAAGTACCAGGACATGACGAGACAGGGAAAGGCCAGCAGGCGGAGGACGAAGGCGACCGTCGCCGTAACCTGGGGGGACGGCGTCAATCGGGCCAGAAGCTCCAGGGCCAGGAAGCGCCCGACGATGTCCACCACTCCAAACGCGCAGGAAAAGACAACGGCATTGACGAAAAACAAAAGCATCCGCTGGGGATACCTGAGAAAAAGACGGGGCGCCAGCCAGACCATGGCTCCGGCCAGGACAACCAGGCCGATGTAGCTCGGGATGTTTTCCATGGATCCGGCCCCTTCTTAGCACGCCGGTTGCGCCAAGTCAACCCCGAAAAGCATCGGCGAAAAGGCCGTCCTCTGCCCCCGAACCCCTGGAACCAGTCCCGTCGGTTCCCACTGTACTTATGTACAGAGCCCCCCTCCGCTACGGGGGCTTGAGGCCGGTCTCTTCGCCTCAGGTCAATTCCTCGCCTCCTAAGCATGAACGCCGGGGCATTATCCGGGCCGATCCGAGAAGCATCAGACTTTAGCCCGATTTTAAACAATCGGACCTTGGTCTTATTGCGCGTCCCCATGGCGATGCTTCAGAATGGAGGCGGACGGGCCGAGTCCCGGGCCAGAAAGGAGTCGCCATGATTTCGAACGCCGCGTCCAGAATAGGGGGTTTCGTCCGGCTGACCCTCCCCGTCATGGCCATAGTGCTTCTCCTCTTCCCGCTTGGGTCCCTTGCCGCGGGCCAAACGACTTTAACGGCCGAGGATTTCATCCTGAAAACACTCGAGGCTGCCGGCGGACAGAACGCCGTATCGGCAGTCCGAACGCTGTCTTTCAAGATCGGTCCGCAGAACTATATCGCGGCCGCCGACGGCCGGCTCAAGGTCAAGGCCGCGCTCGAGGCGGCTGTCGTCTATGAAGCCATTCTCGTGGCCGGAGGAACGGTCCGCAGAAACACGCTCAATCGCACGTCTGTCGTCGCGGGAGCGGAAGCCGTCCGCGGATTCTCGACTCACCAGCCGGCCAAGACCCTGCCCGAGGCGATCGTCTCGGACCATTTCGACGTCGTCCTTATGACCTACAACCACATGGAGAGCGCCTCGGTCGAGCCGCTCATCGCCCAAGCCCGGGCGAAGGGCATCGGAACGATCGCCATGAAGGTTTTTGCAGGCGGCAAGCAAGGAAACCTCAAAAGCCTCATCGCTACCCGCCTGAAATACTCCCAGGCCGCCCTGCGCTGGGTTCTGGGCAACCCCGCCAGCGACGGCCTAATCATCACCATGAGCACTTTCACCCAGGTCGAGGAGTACGTCTCCGCTGCGCCATGTATTACGAAGACTACCGGATGGAGGGGCATGCCCTCCGCGTTTATGCCGGGATTGAGGAAGGACGGAAGCCGATCCCCTGCGAAACCTGCGACGGCCCATGCGAGGCGGCCTGCCCGCACGGCCTCGAGGTCCGGGCCCGCCTCCTTCGCTCTCACGCCCTGCTCAGTCCCTGATGGGGATCTTTCAGCCCCTACACTCTCCTGAATAATTCCGCTATAATTTAATAATTCTTTAAGAGGAAAAATGGTCGATACAATCAGATATATCATAGCCATGCTGGTTTTGATGAGCTATCCGGTGGCCCTGTTTTTATGGATATTTATTCATCCCCTAGCCTCTTTTTGGCGCCGTTTAGGTATTGCCTTGACCTACGGCATACTCAGCATTCCCTCCATAGTCTGGATGGGAGGAATATATCATTACCGGAAATCAATTTTGGTAAAAGATCTCGGTACGAATATTATTTTGATTGGTTTGGGGCTGGTTTGCATGGGAGCGGCATTTTGCATTAGTAAAAAACGCCGCCAATACCTGACTTTTGGTTTACTCGCCGGCAATCCCGAACTTTCCCAAAACGATTACCCGGGGAAATTGCTCACCGGCGGCCCCTATGCATGGATCCGGAACCCCCGCTATATAGAAGCCAGCCTGTTCACCCTGGGCTATACTCTACTTGCCAATTATTCGGCCGCCTACCTGATGTTTGTTCTTTCAATACCTGTTTTATTTGTAGTGGTGATTTTAGAGGAACGGGAACTTCATCGGCGCTTCGGGAAAGAGTATGAAGAATACTGCCGTCAAGTCCCAAGATTTTTCCCTAAAAGGTTTTTAAAAAAAATATAAATTAAAGGGGCCGGTCATCCCACTAACGTCTTCTCGATGACCTCGAGCGTTTGTCCCTTGGTCTCCGGCAAGCGCTTTCGAATGATAAGGAAGCCGGCCGCGCAAACGACGGCATGGAGTCCAAAGGTCCCGGCCGGCGCGAGAGGAATTCGCGTCCCCGCATGCTCTTCGGATATCGCGTGCCACGGTTATTGACATCGGCGCACGGCCAATGAACAATCCATGCTTCACTGGGTACGGCAAGCGGAAAAAGTCCGCCTTTATCCCTTTTTTCCAATCGTCGTCCGCAGGTCATCCTCGTCCGGATTCAGCGGATGAAAAATATTGCGCCGTCGATGCGTTCCCCCCGGCATTTCGGGCAACGTCCGGGCCGGGAAAAGCGTCTCCTGTCTTTGAACACGAAGCCGCAGGATATGCAGGCACAGGGATGGACGATCAATTTCATATTGTCCGCTTTTACCGAATTCCGGATGTGCTCCAGATGGCCGATGACCTCTTTTTCCGGAATGCTCGCTGCCCGGGATATTTCCCGCAGGGTCATCTCCTGTTGCATGAGCATCCCGATGATTTTTTTGCGTATCGTCATCGCAGACCGGTGTTTCGGCGCATGCGATTCCAGCCGTGCAGCAAGGGTGAGAATCGCGGCCCGGCGACTGATTCATTGTAGGGGGTCCGGGGGGATTTGTAAACCGTGTGCGCCGAAGCCCGGGACCGGTCATCCCACTAATGTCTTCTCGATGACCTCGAGCGTTTGTCCCTTGGTCTCCGGCAAACGATTTCGAATGAAAAGGAAACCGGCCGCGCAAACGGCGGCGTAGAGTCCAAAGGTCCCGGCCGGGCCGAGCCCTTTATTCAGGAGCGGGAAGGTATAGGTCAGGATGAAGCAGGCCGCCCACAGGGACGTCGTGGCGACGGCGACGGCCGCGCCGCGAATCCGGTTGGGAAAGATCTCCGAGATCACCACCCAGGTCACCGGCGCCAGGGACATGCCGTAACAGCCGATGGCGGCCAGGACGAGAAGCAGCAGGGGAAGGCCCTTGACGCCCGCCGCGTAGCCGATCCCCATCGCCGTATAGACGGCCGCCAGACCGGCCGCGCCGAACAGCATCAGGGGGCGGCGGCCGCGCCGGTCGACGACAGCCAGGGCCACGAAGGTAAAGGCGAGGTTGACGGATCCGGTCCAGGCGATATTGCCCAGGACGCTCGAGATGTCGTAGCCGGCGGCGCGGAAGATTTCCTCCGCATAATTGAAAATGACGTTGATGCCGCACCATTGCTGGAACACGGCCAGGACGACGCCCAGGACGAGGACGCGTCTCAGGCGGGGATCGAGCAGGACGCGGAAATTCGTCCGCTCGCTCTCCCCTGTCAAGGTCGCTTCGATCTCGGTCAAGGCCGTTCCGGCGTAGGCGTCGCCGCCGATCTTGGCCAGGACGCGGCGGGCGCGCTCGATTTGTCCGTTCTTGACCAGCCAGCGGGGGCTTTCGGGGACGGCGATCATGCCGACGAAAAACAGCAGGGCCGGCGCGGCCGTCAGGCCGAACATCCAGCGCCAGCCCGATTGCCCGTACCACGAGCTCCGGATGAAAGCGTCGTCGGCGCCCGCAGGCAGCGCCCGGACCAGCCACCAGTTGACGAACTGGGCCGACAGGATGCCGATGACGATGGTCAGCTGGTTGACGGAGACCAGGCGGCCGCGCATCCGGGCTGGGGCGACCTCGGCGATGTACATCGGGGAGAGGTTCGAGGCCAGGCCGATAGCGGTTCCGCCCAGCATCCGCCAGATGACGAAGACCGTAAAGGTGGGCGCCAGGCCGTTGCCCAGGGAAGTGACGATGAAGACGAGGGCCGAGGCGAGGAGAAGCCGCTTCCGTCCGAACCGGTCGCTGAGGACGCCCGCCGCCATGGCCCCGATCAGACAGCCGATGAGCGCGCAGCTGTTGGCCCAGCCCCGAGCCGAGGCGCCGGCCAGCTCGAAATACCGTTCGAAGAACGGTTTCGCCCCGCCGATGACCACCCAGTCGTAGCCGAAGAGCAACCCTCCTAAAGCAGCCACGATCGAGATGAACCAGACATAGCGAAGACGGCGCTGGATTTCAAGCGCGTCGGAGCGGGGCGTTGGGCCGTTTTTCACAATGGCCCCAGATTATGGACTTGGGCGCCTCTTGTCAACCGCGTGAACTCGTTCACTATTTTAACTAAAAAGGCGATTGGCCGTATAATAGAAAGACGAACGAAATCGAGGGAGGATAAACATGGAACAGGCATTCAACTGGTATTATCTGACCGCCATCTTGGTCGTCCGGCTCTTCTTCAGCGGCATCCGGATCGTCCGGCCGACCCACCGCGGCTTGGTCGAGCGACTGGGCAAGTACAGGCGCTTCGCCAAGGCGGGATTCAACTGGATCATCCCCGTCATCGACAAGATCTACCGGGTCAACGTCACCGAGGTCATGGTCGACGCCCAGCCCCAGGAGATCATCACCAACGACAACCTCAACGCCCGCGTCGACGCCCAGGTCTACTTCAAGGTTAAGACGGACGAGTTGAGCGTCAAGAACTCCCAGTACAACGTCTACAATTACCAGTGGCAGATCGTCAACCTGGCCCGGACGACCCTCCGCAACATCATCGGCACCCTGACCCTGAAATCGGCCAACTCCGAGCGGGGCAAGATCAACTCCGAGCTGCAGAAGACGCTCCGGGACGAATCGGGGAGCTGGGGGATAGAGATCGTCCGGACCGAGCTCAAGGAGATCGACCCGCCCAAGGATGTCCAGGAGACGATGAACAAGGTCGTCAAGGCCGAGAACGAGAAAATCGCGGCCATCGACTTCGCGACCGCGACCGAGACGATGGCCGACGGCGCGCGCCGGGCCGAGATCAAGAAGGCCGAGGGCATCAAGCAGGCCTGCGTTCTCGAGGCCGAGGGCGAGGCCCAGGCCATCAAGCTCGTCAACGAGGCCGCCAATCAGTACTTCGTCGGGAACGCCCAGCTCCTGAGGCGGCTGGAGACGGTCGAAAAGTCGCTGGCCCAGAACGCCAAGATCGTCATCCCGGCCAACACCGAGCTCATCAACGTCATCGGCGAGATGGCCGGCATCCTGCCTCTGCCCAAGAAATAGGTCAAACCAGCCAGATCTCCTTCTGGAGCGTCGAAAGCCACTCGGCGCCCCGGCCGGTCACCACAATCATCTCCTCGATCGTGACGATCCCCCGGCCCGGGACGGTCAGGCGCGGCTCGATGGTGAAAACCATGCCTTCCTCAAGGAGCTGGAAGGGTTTCCGGGCGTATTTGTCCCATTTAGGGCCCAGCAGGGCCGTCCCGTCGTGCGGGAATCGCCCGACCTGGTGGCCGAGGGCGTGAGGAAACTCCTCATAGCCGGCGCCGACAATGATCTCCCGCGCGACGGCATCGACCTCGAAGCCGGGAACGCCGGGCTTGATCGCCCGCTTGGATTCCTCGACGGCCCGGACGATGGTCTCGAACCCTTTGCGGACTTCGAGCGGCGGGACCGTCTCTCCCCGGTCCCGGATGTAAAACGTCCTCTGAAGGTCCGAGCAGTAGCCGCCGACCTTAACTCCGAAATCCATGTTGAGGACGTGGCCGGGCGCGACGACTTTTTCGGTCGGGCCGTAATGGGCCTCGGCCGTGTCGGGACCGCTAAAGACGGCCGGGCAGGTCGCCGCGCTCCAGGCCGGGACGAGTTTGCGGGCCGCGACCCGGGCCGTCATGAAGGCGGCGATGTCCTTCTCGGTCCGGCCGGGCGCGATGAATCCGGCGACCTCCTTGAATATGGCCTCGGTCTCGCGGACGGCCTCGCGGATCGAGCCGATCTCGGCCTCCGTTTTCCGCTCCCGGAGCGCCGACACGATCCGCTCGGCCGAGATGAGCCGATCGGCCAGTCCGAGCTCGGCCAGGAGCTCC
>JALHUR010000290.1 GCA_022867325.1 Candidatus Aminicenantota bacterium
CGATGAGCCGGAAATCACCCGGACCTCCCCCTCCGGCATAAGAGAGCTTTATGAGAAATATTCGGCCGGGGGATCCGCGGCCATCAAGAGCTCCTGCGGGGCGACCTAAGGCGGCGGGGGCCTCTCCGCAACAAAGGTAAGCTCAAGGTGGCCGATGATACGATCGACCACGGAGAAATCCATAAGGCATGGCGATCGACGGTTCGGGTTCGGTCTATGTCTGCGGATCTACCAACGGCAGCGACTTCCCGGTCAAGAACGCTTTTCAAAACAAGAGCCGCGGCAGAGGCGAAACCTTCATCAGCAAGCTCGCTCCGTCCGGCAAGGCCCTCGTTTACTCCAGCTATCTGGGAGGTCCCGCCTATGACATGGCGAGCAGTCTATCCGTCGACGGAACCGGAGCCGTCGATATCACGGGCCGGACCGACGGGGCCTTCCCCCTCAAGAACGCCTTCCAGCCGAAGCGCAAAGGCGGCGGGGAGGGTTTCGTGTCCAAGGTCGCTCCGGACGGCCAGGGCCTCGTCTACTCGACCTATTTGGGAGGGTCCGGAACGGATTATCCGTTCGGAATCGCCGTGGATGGAAGCGGCGCGGCCCATATCGTCGGATGCACCTATAGTTACGACTGGCCGCTCAAAGACCCTTCTCAAAGCAAGCTCAACGGAAGCGTTAATGCTTTCCTGTCCATCCTCTCCCCGAACGGCCTGAGCCTCGTTTACTCCACCTATCTGGGCGGCCTGTACAAGGATTCCGCAAGAAGCCTATTAGTCGACCTTAAAGGAACGATTTACGTCGCCGGCGGAACCAACAGCCCTGATTTCCCTCTGCTCAAGCCCTTCCAAAAGACGTTCGCGGGAAAATTGGATATTTTTATCTTGAAATTTAACCGCTAAGAATTTCGTTTTCTGACGGGCCGGCTGGAGAGAGCGGGCCGGAGCTGGGCTTCGCCGGCTTTCAGATTTCGGACCTTGAAATCTTTGCCGTTGAGCGCGGAAATGGCTTTGTCGGGACGGATTAGTTTGTTATCTGGGCGCCGACGCTCTGGAGGACGATCCTGAGGTCCTTGGCTTTGCTCGCGTTCTTCAGGAGGACGGATATATTAAGCCCCCGGTAGAGCTTGATTTTTGTGTCGAGATTGAGCGTAACAGTTTTCCAGCGGCCCGTCCAAGTGCCCTTGATGGCTTTGAGGAAAACGCCGCCGTCCCAGAGATCGGCCTCAACGATGAGGGCGTTCGAGCTTTCCACCATGTCGAAGACGAGCTGGATGGCCCTGAGAGAGCGGTTTTCCAGGGCCACGGTGGGGATCGGGAATTGAATCCAGGCCGTCTTCCCGTGCATGAGCTTGAGATCCAAACCCCAGCCCAGGTGCGCGATCGAAACACAATTAGCCACGGCGTCCTCCTGGACGGTGGCCGCGTTTCCGTGGGCAAAGAACCAATCGGCCCGGACCGGGAGCGCGACGGCCAGCAAAACCATCGGAACCGTCAAGAAATGAAGAATTCTAGATAGGTTTCGCATATGGTTTCCCTCCTAGTGAATGTTTTCATAGTAGTACAAGAATAAAAATGTTGTCAAACGGCTCCAAGGACCTTCGATATCAAGGCGTTGCCGCCCCCGGACGCGGCCCCGATTCCTGTTGCGGACATGCCTCCGAATGTGGAGAATAGGGATTCGTCCCCCACCCGATCAAGGAGGCCTTCCATGAAGCCTTTCGCCCGGGCCCTCGCGGCCGTCGCTCTCGTCATCGCCGTCAGCGCTTCCGCCTCGGACCAAGCGCCGACCGTCGACTGGGATACCGTCGCCAAGATCCGGGAGGAAGGGCTGCAGCGCTCCCAGGTCATGGACATCGTCGGCTACATCGTCGACGTCCTCGGCGCCCGCCTGACGAACTCCGAGGACATGAAGCGGGCCCAGGCCTGGGTCAGGGGCAAGATGGAGCGGCTCGGGCTCGAGAACGTCGTCATCGAGCCCTTCATGGACTACGGGGTCAGCTGGGACAACGAATACTTCTCGCTCCACATGCTGGGGCCCGATTACCAGCCGATGACGGGCTTCCCGCAGACCCACACGCCGGGGACCGGGGGAAAAATCGCCTGCCCGGCTCTGATCGCAGAGCTCCAGACGAAGGCCGACCTCGCCACGTTCAAAGGGAAGCTGAAGGGGGCCGCGGTCCTCGCGACACCTCCCCTTGCGATCAGCCAGGCTTCGCTGGCCCAGGGCGTCGCCCGGATGACCGATGAGGACCTGAAAAAGCTCCAGGAAAACGTCATCCCGCCGGCGCCTCGGCCGACCCCGCCCCCGCCGAATCCGGACCTGCTCAAGCCCGAGGAGAAGATCGCGTTCTTCAAGGCCGAAGGGGCCGTCGCGGTTCTCCAGTGCGAAGGCGGCCGTCCCGGAGTCGTCATCGGCTTTGCCCGGCCCGGGACCAAGGACGACAAGTGGTCGCGGGAGCAAAGCCTGGCCTCCCTGCCGATCGTCGCCGTCACGCCCGAACATTACAACCGCATGCACCGGATCCTGAAGCGGGGCCTCGCGGTCAGGATGGAGATCGAGATCAGGAACAGGCTCGGCGACAAGGTCGAGAAGGCCGCCAACGTGCTGGGCGAGATCACCGGGACCGACCTTAAGGACGAGGTCGTGATGGTCGGCGCCCATTTCGACAGCTGGCACGCCAGCCCCAACGCCAGCGACGACGCCGCGGGATGCGCCGTCGCCCTCGAGGCCGCGCGCATCCTCAAGGCCATCGGCGTCCGGCCGCGCCGGACGATCCGCGTCGCCCTGTGGGGCGGCGAAGAGCAGGGCATCTACGGCTCGGAGGAATACGTCCGCAAGCACTTCGGAAACCCCAAGGACTCGAAGAACCCGGCGACGCCCGACTACGAGAAGTTCTCGGCCTACTTCAACCAGGACTACGGCGCCGGGCAGTTCCGCGGGATCTACCTGCAGGGGAACGAGCGCGCCCGGCTCCTCTTCACGGCCTGGATGGAGCCGTTTCGCGACTTCGGCATGACGGCCGTCTCCATCCAGAGCGTCGGCAGCACGGACCACGTCGCGTTCGACGCCGCGGGCCTGCCCGGATTCCAGTTCATCCAGGACCGGATCGCCGGAACGGCCGGGCATACGAACCTCGACTTCCTCGACACGCTGTCGGCCGAGGACCTGATGAAGAACGCCGTGGTCGAGGCCGCCTTCGTCTATCAGGCCGCTATGGCGGACGAGCGTGTCCCGCGCAAGCTGTCGAAATAGGACATATTCTGGCCGCCCTTCCTCGTCCCCGGCCAGGGATCCTATGGGAATAGAAATAATCGATCTTATCTGCTCGTGATCAGGTTCCTCTTCCGCAATTCCTCGAGCGCCGGCTTCCAATCGCCCGCCGCCTCATAGGCCATGCGGCCGGGGTGCATCTCGCGGCCGACGGCGGCGACCCGACTTATTTCCCGGCCGGAGGCCCGGCCTCCTGCCTCGTGACAATGGGGACATAGCCGATTTCCAGCCCCTTGAGCGGGGTCACGAGCA
>JALHUR010000291.1 GCA_022867325.1 Candidatus Aminicenantota bacterium
ATCTTATAAGCGTAGAAATTCTTCTCGGGGGCCGCGTAGTGAAGGGCCGCGAATTCGAAGGTGATGACCCTCTCGCGCTGGGAGAGCCGGATCTCGCTCGACTCGGTGATGGCCGCGGTCAGCAGGGGCGGGCGTTCCCCCCCGAGGCCGATCGGGACGGACCGGTTCGAGATGAGCAGATCGGTCAGAACGACCTCGGGCGGATGGAGATTATCCTGGATCCGATCGGGGTCGAAGACATTGAAGCCGTTGATGCCGCCGAAGTACATCAGGCCGTCCTGGCTTCGGAGCAGGGCGCCGCCGTTGAATTCGTTGCTCTGGAGTCCGTCGCGGACGTCGAAATTTCGGAAGGTCCGCGTCCGGGGATCGAATCGGGACAGCCCCCGGTTCGTGCTCATCCAGAGCCGGCCCTGGTCGTCTTCCAGGATGCCGTAGATCAGGTCGTTGGGGAGTCCGTCTTTTTCCCGGAAATGCTCGAACGTTTCCGTCTTCGGGTCGAAGCGGTTCAGCCCGCCCGCCGTACAGACCCAGACAGCGCCGGCCCGGTCCTGGAACACGAAAAGAACCTCGTTGTGGCTGAGGCTCGAGGGATTCCCGGGGTCATGGAGATAGCGGACCCAAGCGCCCGTCGCCCGGTCGAGCCGATTGAGGCCGTTCAGGGTTCCGACCCAGAGCCTCCCGGCCGCGTCCAGGAGGAGGCTGAAGACGGTGTTGCTGCCCAGGCTGTTCGGATCGTCGGGGTTGTTCCGATGGTGGGAGAGACTCCGGCGGTCCGGGGCCAGCTCGAACAGCCCGTCGCGCGTCCCGACCCAGAGGCGCCTGTCCGGATCTTCCAAAAGAGCGTAAATGGGCGTATGGCGCGAAAGCCGGCCCGTCCCCGTCCCGAGCTCGAACAGACCGAACCGGCTGAAAACCGGGTCGAACCGGTTGAGGCCGCCGTAGGTCCCGACCCAGTTTGTTCCCGCCCGGTCGGTGAGAAAGGCCATGACCAGGTTATGGCTGATGGAGCCCGGGTCGGCCGGGTCATGGCGGTAGGCGACGAAGGTCTTCCACTCCCGGTCGAAGCGGCTCAGGCCGCCGGAATAGGTTCCGATCCAGATCGCCCCGGCTCCGTTTTCCTGGATCATCATGATTTGATTGTCGACGAGGCGCGACGGGTCTCCGCCGACATGCCGGTAGTGCAGGAACGGTTTCCGCTCCTTGTCCAGCTTGTTCAAGCCGAGGCGGGTTCCCACCCAAAGGAGCTTGGAACGGTCCTCGTAGATGGAGGCGACATCGTTGTCGCTGAGGCTCGTCGGGTTCGAGACCGATCTCTGATGACGGAGGAAGGTCCGGCCGGTCCGGTCGAATTCGTTGAGCCCTTCCGGAGTCCCGATCCACAGCGTACCGGAGCTGTCCTCATACACGATGTTGATTTCGTCGGCGCTTAAGCTCGAGGTGTCCCGGGGATTCCGGGGATAGGGCGTGAAACGCCGCCTGTTTCGGTCGAGGGCGCAGAGCCCGCTTCGGGTCCCCACCCAAAGGATTCCATCGCGGTCCTCCCGGATCGTCGTCACCGTGTCGGCGATCAGGCCGGCCGGGTCGGCCGGATCGTGCCGGCGATGGACGAAGATCTCCATGTCCCGGTCGAACATGTCCAGGCCGCCGGCCGTGGCGATCCAGACCGCCCCGGACCGATCCTCGAGGACGGCCCGCACCGAATTGTGGCCGAGGCTGGCCGGATCGGCCGGACTGTTCCGGTAACGGATCCAGCGCCGGCGCGAGGGGTCGAGTTTGTTGAGTCCGCCGTCGTTCGTTCCGATCCAAAGGGCGCCGGTATGATCCTCGACGACGGCCGTGACGAAATCGCTGCTGAGGCTGTTCGGGTCCGTCGCGCTGTGGCGGTAGTGGATGAAGCGTTCCCGGCTCGCGTCATAGCGGTCGAGGCCGCCGCCGTTGGTCGCGACCCAGACCGTTCCGGAGCGGTCCAGACAGAGGGCCGTGACGTGGTTGAAGCCGAGGCTGCCGGGATCGTCCGGGTCGTGCTTGAAAACCCGGAAGCTGAAACCGTCGTAACGGTTGAGGCCGTCCTCGGTCCCGAACCACATGAATCCCCGGCTGTCCTGAACGATGGCGTTGATCGTGCTTTGGGACAGGCCGGCCTCGATCCCGAGCCGGCGAAACTGGACGGGCTGAGCCGGGAGGGCCCGGGGAGTGAGCAGCCAAGCGGCCAGGCAGAGCAGGAGAACCTGGGCGGTCTGATAGGAGCCGGCCTTTTTCATGAGCGCTGATTTAGATATTTTACCACCATGACCTTATCTCAAGCCAATTTGGGGCGTCCGCCGAAGGACGGTCCGGCCGCCGTCTCGATCCGCGGTCTTAGCGGAAAACAAAGCCCTTGACGAGGGCGTCCTCCGGGTCGAACCAGAACTCGCCCCGGCCCGTGAGCGCGGCCGATCCCGTCACTTCGGGGATGACGGCGCGATAGGGGCCGAAGGTCGTCTCCTCGACCGCCCGGACACGAAAGGTCGTCCCCAGGATGCTCTCGATCGTGACGGATTCGCCCAGGCCGATCTCCTTCCGGAAAAAATGAAGGGCGGCCCGGGCGCTGACTCCGGTCCCGGTCGGCGACCGGTCGACCTGTCCGTCGGCGAAGATGCAGACGTTCCGGCTGAAGTGGGACGGATCGCGGGGCTTGCCGACGAAAATCGTGCCGTACAGAAAGCTCAAGTCCTCCTCGAACGGATGGCGGATCGGACCGGAGTCCCGGACGGCATGCTTGATTCGTCGCCCCCAATCGATGAGGAGGTTGGTGTGGGCGGCGTCCATGGGGAGGCCGAGGGCGTCGGCGTCGCAGAAAGCGTAGAACGCCCCCCCGAAGGCGACGTCGTAGCGGACGCGGCCGATCCCGGGGACATCGACCTCGCGTCCTTCCGCGGCGACGAAGGAGGGGACGTTGCGGAACGAGACCTCGCGGACCTTGCCCCGCTCCCGGCGGGCCGTCGCGACGACCCGGCCGGCCGGCGTGTCCATCCGAAGGACCGGCGCCTCGCCGCTTTTTTCGATCAGGCCCGTATCGAGGAGGGCCGTCGCCAGGGCGATGATGGCGTGTCCGCACATCGTGCTATAGCCCTCGTTGTGGAGGAAGAAGACGCCGAAGTCCCCGTCGGGGGCGGCCGGCTCGACCAGGACGGCTCCGTACATGTCGGCGTGGCCGCGCGGCTCCCACATCAAGCCGGTCCGGATGGAGTCGAGGTGGTCGCGGAACCAGCGGCGTTTCTCAAGAACGGTCCGGCCCGGGATCGGGGGGAGCCCTTCGGTGATGATGCGGAGCGGCTCGCCCGCCGTGTGGGCGTCGAGGGTCCTGATGACTGTCCAGTTCGGGGGAGGCTTCCAATCGAACGCGCGCACGGTCCCTGGTCCTCGAGATCGCTAAGGTTTCTTCGGGAAAAATTTATCCAGGACTTCCTGGGACGGCTTCCGGGTGACGGCCGAGACGACGACCAGGCTGATCAGGACGACGGCCAAGGCAGGGTAGAGGATGGGGATGCCGAACGGATCTCCGTTCGGGTCGCCCAGGGGCCGCATGATCGAGGGCCAGAGGGAGCCGGCCAGTTTGAGGAACAGCGTCATGACGGTCCCCAGCACGATCGAGACGACGCCGGCCGTTTTGGTCACCCGCTTCGAAACGAGGGCGGCCAGCAACGCCGGCGTGATGGCGACTCCGTAGATCGTATAGGCGAAGTAGGCGTTCTCCAGGACGGAGCGCATCCGCCAGGCCAGGAAGAAGGCCACGATCCCGACGACGATGATGAGCCCTTTCTGGATCCAGATCAGGCTTTTCTCGGAAGCCGCCTTGTCCGAGGCGCCCTTCTTGCGCAGGAAGCGCTGGTAGATGTCGTGCATCATGGTCGTGGTCGGGGAAAGCAGATAGTTCATCCCGGTCGAGATGACGACCGCCGTGGCCGCGCCCAGCAGCATGACGCCGACCGGCAGCCAGATCATCCGCTTGGCGGCCTGGACGATGACGGCGGCGTGGTCCATGGTTCCGGCCTGGAGCTCGTTCCAGAAATAGGATGAGGCGAAGATGGCCATGACGACGGCGACGCCCTCGACGATGATCGTCCCGATCACCCAGAGGCCGGCCGCCTTGCGGGCTTCGGCCGGGTTGCGGGCACTGTAGAACTTCTGGTACAGGCTCTGGACGCCGAGGAGGAGGAGCATGGTCGAGATCCCGATGGCCGGGATCTTGAGGGCCGGGTTGGCGCCGAACTGGGGACTGACGACCGCGAAGTGGGAAGGCGGCAGGACCGCTTTGATTCCGCTCCAGCCCTTGGCGGCCAGGATGACCAGCGGGGTGGCCAGGATCGTCGAGGTCAGGATGATGATCCCGTTGGGAAGGTCCGTGTTGGCGATGGCAATCATCCCGCCGATGAACACGAACAGGATGACGAAGGCCGCCGCCATGAACAGACCCTGGTCCTTGGAAATGGCGCCGTCCGAAATTGCGTTTAGGATATAGCCGCCGGCCTTGAACTGGTAGCTGACGATGACCGTGAAGCTGACGATGATGGCCAGGGCGCCGAAGACTCGGGCGACCGGCCCGTAGCGGACTTCGAGGATGTCGCCGACCGTGTACTGGCCGAAGGTCCTGATCTTGGCCGCCAGGAAGTAGATAATGACGATCCCGACCCAGGCCCCGGCCGGCTGCCACATGGCGCTCCAGCCCGCCTTGGCCGCGAACTCGGCCCCGGCGATGAACGTCCCCGACCCGATCCAGGTGCAGATCAGGGTGAAGACGAGCTTGTAGACGTTGATCTGACGTCCGGCCAGCATCATGTCGTCCTGGCTGCGGACACGCCGGGATTTCAAGAAGTTCATGACGGTCAGGGCGGCGAGGTAGCCGAGGATGATCGCGAAGTAGATGTTCATGCCTCTCTCCTTTGACCCGTTCGCCTACGCTAAGCCCCGCCTTCATGGCGGGAACGAGAAGCGAGGCTCAGGGTTAACCCCGAACAAGCCCCGGCATTGATGCCGGGGAGCCGAGGGGTTGACAAAGCCTTTTCCGCATCGCGGCTAATATAGCATAAACCCGGCGGCGGATTTCAGTGCTTTTTCGGTCCGGCTCGGCCTATTTCTTGACCGAGGCGTCCTCTTTGCGGCCCATCTCCTTGTAGAGATCGCGGCGCCCCGCCTTGTCCTGGTCCAGGATCTTGCGGGCGTAGGCGGCCACGGCCTCGGCCTTGGCCCGGGGCACGACGACGACCCCGTCGCCGTCGGCGACGATGATGTCGCCGGGGATGACCAGGACGCCGCCGCAGACGATCGGACGGTTCACGGATTCGATCTCGTTCCGGCCGGGACGGATGCCGCGGGCGGTCCGCTTGAGGTAGAGGGGAACCTGTTCGAGGATGATCTCGTCCGTGTCCCGGGCCGAGGCGCCGGTCACGACCCCGACACAGCCCAGCTTATGCCACTCGAGGATATTGTAGGATCCGATCGTTCCGACATCGGGAGCGTCCTCGATGACCAGGGCCGTCCCTTTGCGGATGAGCGGAGCGAACGGTTCCGGAGAGATTTTATCGTACCAGTCCCCGGCCCAGGCGTCGTAATCTTTAACGGACATCCGGCCGGCCGGCGGGAGCTGGGTCGGGACATAGCGCGCGGTGACCGCGATCCCGACGAAGCGGTGGCGGAAGCGCTCCGTGTCGCGCCAGAGCGGGCGGATGTCCGGATCCATTAACCCGATAGCCTGAAGCCCGACCGCGTCCATTCCGTCGACGACATCGGCCACCCGCAAGCCTTTGAACAGCTCCAGGACCTTGAGGTCTTCAGCCTCGCCGCGGACGGGCGTCGGGATGAAGTTTTTGCCGGCGCGCAGGTCGGCCGTTGCGGCGGCCGTTTCCTGCGGGGCGCTTCCGCAGAGAGCCGGGTTTCCCGCGACGTCCGTAATCAGGAAGAAACAAAAAATCGAAATCAAGGTTTTAGCTCTCATTCTTTTTTCCTCCTCGGAAAACCGGTTTCACGCTCCTCCATTGAATTCCCGGACGGCGCGCCCGCTCACTCGCCGCCCAGGGCGACGGCCGCCAGGAACCAGGCGGCGTGGGGAAGCCATTGCTCCCCCCAGCGCCAATCGTCGTCCTTGCCGGTCTCGGCGAAGTGGAGGTTGAAGTCGATGTCCTCCTCGTCCCGATAGCCGGCCGTGATCCCGTTCGAGATCCCGCCCGGGGCGTTCGTGTATTCGTAGGAATCGAAGAACATATAGGCAGGGTTGTTTCGCCCTTTTCCGAAGAGCATGCAGCTGTCGTAGGGATTCAAGCCCAGGATCCAGTTCAGCTGGTCCGCGGCGAAACGGCGCAGGCCCGCCTGGAACTCTTTGTCCCCGTCGAAGCGCCGGGCGGCCAGCCGGGCCGCGGCGGCCAGCGAGCCCAGCCGGGCGTTCTCGCCCTGCCACCAGGGCGCGGTCTCCGTGTCGTGGGGGAAGAAAAAGCTCGTCCGGCGGCGGCCGTCCTTGCCCTGGACGAGCTGCCGGCCGTAGCCGAACGGGTTGGCGACTTCTCCGGTCAACGAAAGCTCGAAAACCAAGGAGCGCTTGACGGCCTCCAGGATCTTGTCCCGTCTTCCCGGATCGGCGACCTCGGCATATTCGAGAAGACTCAGCGCCGGCAGCCCGGCGTCGGCGGGATGGAAGAAGGGGCGGTCCCCGCCGTCGGCCCGCCAGTAATCCGTGTAGGGGCCGCTCGCCGTCAGCCGCGCTATAAGGCTGTCGGCCCTCTTATCGGCGGCGTCTTTGTAAACGGGCTTCTTGGTCGCGCGGTAGAGCTCCTCCGCGGCGAGAAGCGCGCAATAATCGTCGATGATGTTCTCCTTCCCGTCGTTGGCGTAGAGGAGGTTGTTCGCCTCGAGATGGGCGAAGGCGTCCTCGGCGGCTTTGAGATATTCGGCCGGGCCGAAGTCGCCCGCCGCGCCGCAGGCCGAGGCCATGGCCAGCGCGGCGATGCACAGGCCGGCGCCCTCCCGGTAGCCGGCTTCATAGGCGGCCCGGCCCGCGATCTTCTCCCGGCCGTAGTCGCGGATCTTGTCCTTGGTCTCGGGGGTCAGAATGATGTGCCTCTCCGCCTTGGGCGTGATCAAGCGATCCTCGGGCTTCTTTTCCGGGCCGCGGCCGGAGACGGTGATGATGAACGAACCTTCCGGGTCCTTGATCCGGACCAGGTAGTCCGCTCCGAACAGGGCTTCATCCTGGAGCCGCCTCAGGTATTGGCGGAAATTCGGGTCGGCGCGGCGGCCGAGCTCGCGGTGGGTCCGGAACAGGCTCCAGGCGGTGAGCGAGATCTGTTGGGGATTGAAATAGGTCGCGAAGGACAGATGGGACAGATGTTTGCCGTAATC
>JALHUR010000292.1 GCA_022867325.1 Candidatus Aminicenantota bacterium
CCGGTCATGACGAACTGGACGCCCAGGATCATCAGGAACACGGCCAGGACGAGGTTCCCCATGTTCTCCCGGATCGACCAGCCGAGCAGGTAGAAGCCGAGGGTCAGGAGGAGGGCGATCAGGAATCCCAGCCCGCCCAGGATAAGCCCGATCAGCCCGAAGAATTGGAGCGGCCGGTCCAGGAACGAGATCAGGAACTTGACCGTCATTAAGTCGAACAGGACCCGCCGGACCCGGGACAGCCCGTATTTGGATTTCCCCTTCGGGCGGACGATGTTCTTGATCGGGATCTCGACGATCTTGACGCCGGTCCGGCTGATCAGGGCGGGGATGAAGCGGTGCATCTCGCCGTAGAGGTCGATGCTTTTGATGGCCTCTTTCTTGTACGCCTTGAAGGTCGTACCGAAATCGTGAATGTCGACGCCGGAAAGCTTCTTCATGATCCGGTTGGCGACGAGCGAAGGGAGCCGGCGCAGGATGAAGTTGTCGACCCGGCGCTTGCGCCAGCCGCTGACGATGTCGTAGCCTTCCTTCATCTTCTCCACGAAAAGGGGGATGTCCTCGGGCGCGTGCTGGAGGTCGCCGTCCATGGAGATGATCGTCTCGCCCTGGGCGAAGTCGAACCCGGCCGCCAGCCCCGCCGTCTGGCCGAAGTTCTTCTTGAGGCGGATGACGTGGACGGCCTTGTCCTTGAGGAAGATCCCGTCCAGGACCTGGGGCGTCTTGTCGCGGCTGCCGTCGTCGACGAAGATGAGCTCGTAGCGGAGCCGCGTCTTGCGGAGGACGTCGGTCAGCCGCCGGTAGAGCTCGGGGATGCTCTCCTCCTCGTTGAAGAAGGGGACGACGATGGAGAGGTCGATGGCTTTCTTGGTTCTTGTCATAATCACATCCCGCCGTAGGAGATCAACCGGATCCCGCGCTCGTGGACAACGCGCTTGAGGTCCGGGTCAAGAAGGGCCCGCAGCTCGACCTCCCGGAGATTGTTGATGTAATAGGACCCGAACTCCCTCTCCAGGGCCAGGAGCTCCTCCGTCAGGCGGCCCGGGTGGACCATGATCTCGCTGACGCCCTCCCCGGCCCGCTCCAGGATCCTCCGGATCCGGGGGGCCGTCATCCGGCCGCTGTGGCACACGCCGTAACATCGGTCGACAGTCATTATACCATGACTGCGGATGGTCTTTCGCATCGAGCGGCAGCAGGCCGCGATGAAAACGGACTTGACACTTTGGGCGGGCGAAAGGGATAGACAGCGCTCGTTGATGAAGCGGACGGCTCGGATGCGGTAGTCGCGGGCGAGCTTGAGCGCGATCCGGAAGAAGGGCGGGAAGGTATGCATGTGCTTTTCGCTGTCGAGGTGGGTCGGAACGATCCCGGCTGCCAGGACCTTCTCGACCTGGGCCCTCCATTCCGTCTCGACCTCGGCGAGGCGGATCGAGCGCGCATAATGTTTGCGGATGATCTTGTAGACGCTGCCCCAGAATCGGCCGTCCGGGCCCACGGCACTTGGGATCCGGGAAGGATCGGATAGGGGCCGTCCCCGGACGATGTTGAGGTGGACGCCGACACCCAGGTCCGGATTCTCCCGCGAGAGGGCGACGGCCTGGTCGAAGCCGGGGGCGTTGGCTATCAGGGTCGCGCTGGTCAGTATCCCCTCGCGGTGGGCGAGGACGATGCCCTCGTTGACGCTCGGGCAGAAGCCGAAATCGTCGGCGTTGACGATGACCTTGACCATGTTCCCGTCCATATTATCCGCAAGGCAACGGCGAAATCAAGGCCAGAAAATCGAAAATTGTGACGCTAATCCGTGTCCCCATTTTGAGGACGTGGAAATTCGGTAAACCGATAAGCGTCACCGATTCTTAACGCCCGGAATTCCGTCTCGAACGCGGCCAGGTTTGACTCGAAGAATGGGCCCGGATATCATGTATTGAGAGAGAAAATGCCGCGAGGGAAGCCTGAGGAGGTCCCATGAGAAAGCTCATCCTTGCCGTCTTCATTATCTTCTGCTGCGTCCTACTCTTCGGGGGACGGGTGAGACAGGAGGGACCCCTCCCCGACCGGGCGATCGGGGGGGGCCGGCCGCTCGGCGATACACCCGACGGCGCCTCGGCCTGGACGGCCATCGGCCCTTACGGAGGGCAAATCAACGGCTTGGCCCGGAACCCGAAATATACGAACGAACTCTACGCCGCCGCCTCCTCTTATCCCTCCCAGTTCTTCAAGTCGATGAACAACGGCCTGACCTGGATGCGAACCTGGATCTGCGATTCCGGCATCAGCGACATCGTGACGGACCCTAAAAACGCCAACATCGTCTATGCTTACGCAAACTATAACATATATAAGTCCCCGGACCGGGGCGCGACATTTCCCGAAAAAATCCCGCCTCCGAATAATTTCCAAACCTACAGCGGGCGGATGGCGATCCATCCCACGAACTCGAATCTCATCTATATTACCGGAAAATTCATCACAATCAGCGCGGCCTGGAATTACTGCCCGGCCGTCGCTAAATCCGTGAACGGCGGCCAAACCTGGACGATCGTCAAACTCGACCCGTCGGCCCAATACGGCGATATTTTCGACATCGGAATCCATCCTAAGAACCCGAATATCATTTACCTGTGCGGGACTTATACGGCGGCCAATCAGCCAAAAGCCCGGGTCTACAAGTCCACGAACGGCGGCGGGAGCTACAAGAGCGTTACCAAGGACGCCGTCTTTAATCCCAGCGGCACAAATTTTCCCAGCGCTTACAAGCTGGCTTTGCATCCGACGGACCCGAACATCGTTTACGTCGGCCATACGGGCGGAGTCGCGCGGACGGCGAACGGAGGGGGCTCGTGGCAAAATCAGACTTCGCCCGCGGTTTCAAGCCAGCTTGGCATGAACGCCATCGCTGTTGACAAGTCCAAGCCCAACACTCTTTACGCCCTGTGCACAAATATCACGCAGGACTATAGGGGCTGCTGGAAGAGCACCGACGGCGGGAAGACCTGGGCGCACTACGCAAACGGGATCTACGGCTGGGGTACCCGGCTCCTGGTGAGCGGCAATACGATCATCGGCGGCACCTGGGCCGGCATCTTCAAGAGCCAGAACGCCGGGGTCCTCTGGAAGGCCAGCCACACCGGGATCCGTGCCAGCAGGCCGGATTCCTTCGGCGTCGCGCCCTCGTCGGCCCAGACGATCTACACCGAGGTCGCGAACTACGCCCTGTTCAAGACCGCGAACGGAGGCGGGGCCTGGACCAAGTGCCCCGATTTTTACCGCTGCGAGAGCATCCTTGGTTTCATCGTCCATCCCTCGAACCCGAAATCGGTCTTTTTCCTGGCGGGGGGCTGAGGCGAGGACGACGTCTACAGGTCTGTAGACGGAGTTCAGACGAAAAAGAACATCCTCCACAAGGACGTCGCCGGAATCGCCGGTGACCCCAACAACCCCAACCGGATCGCTTTAGCGGGGGACGTCTACAATAATTATTGGGGCGATCCAACATACATCGGACTCTATCTCACCTCGAACGGCGGCGACACCTGGACGCAGGCTAAAATCGCCAATGAAACGACCTACACCCTCAGCACCGCGGCCTTCGACCCCTCGAACTCCAGCGTCATTTTCGCGGGAGGCTACACCTCCGACTACAATGTCGGGGCTATCTACAAGAGCGCGAACGGCGGCGCGTCCTGGACGCGGCTCCCCTGGTCCTACCGGCAGATCAAATCCATCGCCGTCGATCCGGGAAACTCGAACATCGTCTACGCCGGAACGTCCTGGGATGGAACTTATCGGAGCGCGGACGGCGGCCAAACATGGACCAAGTGCTCCGGCCCGGGCGGCGCGTCTTCCATCATCGTCAATAAGAACAACCCCAACGAGGTTTTCATCGGGGGGAGCGACGGGGTGTTTCAAAGCAAGGATCGGGGCCTGACCTGGACCGACATCTCCGATGGGCTTCTCGACAAAAATGTCACCCACCTCGAATTCCATGCCTCCAGCCGGACCCTGTTCGCCGGGACCTACGGCGCCGGCATTTGGAAGAAGAAGTTCTAAAAGGACTTAAGGAGCATCATGAAAATCGCAAGCCTGGACTCGATCCCGAAAACCAAGGTCGAGATGGCCGGCGCCGAGAACGCTTTCCGGCAGACGGCCGTCTCCAAGAACGACGGCGCTCCGCACTTCTCGTTCCGGGTCTTCACGCTCGAGCCGGGAGGTCACACGCCCTACCACCGGCATCCCTTCGAGCACGTCAATTACTGCATCGACGGGGAGGGCGCGGTCGTCGACGAGCAGGGCCGGGAGCACTCGTTCCGGAAAGGCGACTTCGCCCTGATCCTCCCCGACGAGAAACACCAGTACCGGAATAGATCCAAGGACCAGCCCCTCAAGTTCATTTGCGCGGTTCCCAAGGAATACGAATAAGCGCGTAATCGCCGTATCGGAATCGGGCGGCATTTCGGCCCTTCGCCGGCAATCCGGCAACCATCTTAGTTGACAAGTCCCGGCCCGCCGCTGAATAATCCATTTATGAGAGGGAAATCAAGATCGTCAGTTTTCGTTGGAGCCTTCATCCTTATCGTCTGCGTCGCCATCTTAGGGTCCTCGCCGGGATGGAGCGCCGAAGATAACGCCCGGCCACGGCCGCGCGCGTTGGGGCTCATCACCGGCATCATGCCCACCGGCCCCTTGAACGCCATCACGGACGTGGCCGGGGTCAGGGTCGGCCAGGTCACGCTGATCAAGGGCGATTCCGTGCGCACCGGAGTCACCGCCGTCCTCCCGCACGGGGGTAACGTCTTTTTAGAAAAAGCGCCCGCGGCTATCCACGTCTTTAACGGATTCGGGAAACTGGCCGGATACACCCAGGTCCGCGAGCTGGGCAACATCGAAACTCCCATTATCCTGACCAATACGCTCAGCGTCGGCACGGCCGTCGAAGCGGTCGTCCAGCACATCCTGGAGCAGCCCGGCTGCGAGGACGTCCGGTCGGTCAACGCCGTGGTGGGCGAGACCAACGACGGGTCGCTCAACGACATCCGCGGCCTTCATGTCCGCAAGGAGGACGTCCGGGAGGCGATCCGCGCGGCCAAGGAGGGGCCGGTCGAGGAAGGCTGCGTCGGAGCCGGCACGGGGACGCGGGCCCTGGGCTGGAAGGGAGGGATCGGCACCTCCTCCCGGATGACCGACGATTGGGGCGGCAAGCGCTACACGGTCGGCGTCCTGGTCCAGACGAATTTCGGGAGCGAGCTCGTCATGCTCGGTGTCCCGGTCAATCGAAAGCTGAGCCCGGATAAGGGACGAAGGGACGGGGCGGCCGGCATCTCGCCCGGCGACGGCTCATGCATGATCGTCGTCGCCACCGACGCGCCCCTCTCCGAGCGCAACCTGGAGCGGCTGGCCAAGCGGGCTATA
>JALHUR010000293.1 GCA_022867325.1 Candidatus Aminicenantota bacterium
CGGACGGCTCGATCGTCTGTCCGGCGACGACGAATGGGCTCGTCGGCATCAAGCCCACCCTCGGCCTGGTCAGCCGTTCTGGCGTCGTTCCGATCGCCCACAGCCAGGACACGGCCGGCCCGATGGCCCGGACGGTCGCCGACGCCGCGGCCCTGCTGGCCGCCCTCGCCGGGGCCGATCCCAAGGACGCCGCGACCCTGGTCCCCCGCGCGCCCGCCGCCGTCGATTACGGCAAGGTCCTGGATCCGAACGGCCTCCAAGGCGCCCGGATCGGCGTCGTCCGCGGCTTCTTCGGCTTCCATGACAAGGTCGATAAGCTCATGGAGGCGCGGCTCGAGGACCTCAAGAAACTCGGCGCCGTCCTGGTCGATCCGGTCGACTTCGATAAGAACAAGCGGGTTGACGACTCGGAGTTCGAGGTGCTCCTTTACGAATTCAAGGCCGACCTCAACGCCTACCTGGCCTGGCTGGGACCGTCCGCGCCGGTCCGCAGCCTCAAGGAAATCATCGACTTCAACGAGCGCTTCCGCGACAAAGAAATGCCTTATTTCGGGCAAGAGCTCTTCCTCCAAGCCGAAGCCAAAGGCCCCCTCACGGACAAGGCTTATCGGAACGCTCTGGCCAAGAACCTCCGTTTAACCCGGACGGAAGGGATCGATGCCCTGATGGGCAAACACAAGCTCGACGCGCTTCTTGCGCCGACCGGCGGCCCGGCCTGGACGACCGATCTCGTCAACGGCGACCATTACTCGGGGGGCGGATGTTCGACGCCGCCCGCGGTCTCCGGTTATCCCCATATCACGGTCCCGGCCGGGTTCGTCTTCGGGCTTCCGATCGGGCTGTCCTTTTTCGGAAGGGCCTGGAGCGAGCCGATCCTGATCAAGCTCGCCTTCGCCTTCGAGCAGGCGACCAAAGCGCGCCGTCCGCCCAAGTTCCCGCCCGCCGCCGACCTTTCGGTCCAGGGCGGCTGAGATTCCCATGAGGAGACAACGATCGCATTTGACCGCGGGAACGCTCCTGACGACCGCCGTTGTGTTACTTGCCGGGTGTTCCCAGGTCCGGGTTCGGACGGAAGACCTGCCGGGCCGTCTCGTGTTCGAGGCCGTCGATCCCCTGGAAAAAATCTTTCGCGAGACGGCATTCTTCCCCGGCGCCGAGCCCGAGGCCGATGTCGTCCGCGGCGAACACGCCAGCTTCCAGTTCGCGCTCCGCTCGACGGGAATTCTCCGCGGCTTCAAGGCCGAGGCGACGGAGTTCCGGTCCGACAATGGCCGGCTCGAACCGGCTAGGATCGGGTATGTCGGCTATGTCAGGATGGGCCGGACGACCGCCGAGTCGGGCCGGGACCGGCTTTACTCGCCGTCCGGTTTCTATCCCGACCCGATTCTGCCCGCGCCCCCGGCCGAGCTTCCGCCCTTGACGACCCAGCCGGTCTGGGTCAGCATCCCGGTGCCCAAGGAGGCGCCGCCCGGCCTTTACAAGGGAACGATCGCCCTGACCGGCACCCTGGACGGCCGGAGCTTCCGGACGTCCCGCGAATGCGCCGTTCGCGTCTACCCGCCCGTCATCGAAAAAACAAGGCTTTGGGTCACCAACTGGTTCAGCACCGAAGCGGACAGGCTGAGCTTGATGAACGGCGGACGGCCGGTCGAGCCCTACTCGGAACGGTACTGGGAGCTTCTCCGCGCGCTGGCCCGGGCCATGGCCGACTATCGCCAAAACGTCGCGCTCATCCCCCCGCTCGAGCTGACGGCCTACACGATGGACAACGGCCGCTACGGCTTCGATTTCGCCAGGTTCGACAAGACGGTCGGTATCTTCATCGAGGAGGGAGTCATCGGCCGGATCGAGGGCGGCCACATCGGCGGCAGGGAAAGCACTTGGCTCACGCCGTTCGTGGTCTCGGTTCCCGAGGTGAGCGGCGCCGGCGCGGTCGAATTCCGGAGATACCCGATCTCGGACGAGCGGGCCGTCCGTTTTTATTCCCAATTCCTGCCGGCCTGGGTCGCGCATCTCGCGGAGAAAGGCTGGACGGACATCTACATGCAGCACCTTGCCGACGAGCCTATCCAGGAGAATTTCACCTCCTACGTCGAGATCGCCCGCTTCGTCAGGCAATACGCCCCCGGCTTGAAGATCATCGAGGCCTGCCACACCCGGAACCTGGCCGACCTGCTCGATGTCTGGGTGCCCCAGCTCAACTTTTTCGACACCGACAACGCCTTCTACGCCGAGACCGCGGCCAAGGGCGACGAGGTCTGGTTCTACACCTGCGTCTTCCCCCAGGGGGAATACGCGAACCGCTTCATCGAGCAGCCCCTGATCAAGACCCGCCTGCTGCACTGGATCAATTTCCGGTATGCCTCGCCCGGCTATCTCCATTGGGGATTCAACTGGTGGACGGACGATCCGTTCAACGAGACAACCCGGATCCAGACCGAATCGGGGTTGGTCCTCCCGGCCGGCGACTCCTGGATCGTCTATCCGGCCCAGGGCCGGGTCCTTTCCTCGATCCGGCTCGAGGCGATGCGGGACGGAATCGTCGACCACGAGCTCCTCTGCCGGCTGGCCGAAAAGCGCCCCGACGAGGCGAAAGAGCTGGCCCGGCAGGTCGTCTACGGCTTCACCCAGTACGACATCAACGTCCCGGCCTTCCGCGAGAAAAGGAAAACGATCCTCAAGCTGCTCGGCGAGTGAGCCGCTGTTCAACCGCCGACGAGCCCGAGCATGAGACGAACTTCGAGGACGGCTCCCACGGCGATGAATAAGCCCGAGACAAGCCAGAGGACGCCTAAAAACTTCAGGCCGCCCAGAAAGGCCTCCTTCCGCGAAAAGAATCCGTAGCGGCGCGGCCGGAGCGTCCAATTTGTAAACAATCGTTACAGGCTCGGTCCAGCCCTCTTTTTTTACACGCTTCACCCTGATAAATTGGCATGGAATATGCATATTATATATGGTGGAGCAAGATCATGAGAAACAACAAAATGTTGATTCTGACGCTGCTCGACCTCTGCGCCTTCGCCGTGACCCAGGTCCATGAGGAGAACAGGAAGGACGCCCAAGAAGACTTTGACTTCGCCTGTAAGTTGGCCGAGGACAACGGGTTGGTGGATATCGAATCCTACAAGAAGCTGGCGTCAACTTATCGGCGCGGCGGCCCCGGCCCCATAAACAACTGAAGCTCCACGGACTAACGACCGTGGAATCCCGCGAAGGGGATTGACAACGAGGAGGCGGCGGCCTATTATTTGCTCTCCAAACAAGGAACGCCGCCAGCAATGATTGAATCTTCCCGGACAGCTTGGACGAAAACGGGCGCGCCCGAGAGTAGGACTTTTTCAATCCTATGGCTCCCGCTCCTGTTCCTGATCGGCCTGGTCGTCCCTCCCCTGCTCTTGCTTCTGATAGGGGTCCTCAGCTCGATTCTTGCCGTCGCGCCCGCCGCGCCTAAGCGACCCGTTTTTTTCATCCCGCCCTACGTTCGGGAAACCGCCCCGCCTCGAAGCCCGCCTGTCTGACCCTCTTCCCTGCGCTCTCGTCGAATCGCCATTGGGATTTGGGACCGGAGAGGAGTCAAGATGATTTCAGCGAACGCGAACCGTTTTAGAAATTTTTGGAACAGGACGCGCGGCGTCCCGATTCAATACGATCTGGTCGAATACGGAAAAACATTGAAAGCGATCGACCGGCTCGACCTCGGCCGATTTTCCGACGGCGAGCTGCAAAAGAGCTCGGCGCGATTGAGGGAACGGTCCCGCCAAGGCGAGGTCCCGGACGATCTTCTGGTCGAGACGTTCGCCCTCGTCCGGGAGGCGTCCCTGCGGAGGATCGGGCTCAGGCCCTACGACGAGCAAGTGCTGGCCGGGATCGCGCTCCACAAGGGACGAGTCGTCGAGATGAACACCGGCGAGGGGAAAACCCTGGCAGCGGTCCTTCCGGCCGCCCTGAATGCCCTGTCCGGACGGGGAGTCCATATCCTGACCTTCAACGATTACCTGGCCCGCCGCGACGCCGCCTGGATGGGGCCCATCTACGAATTCCTGGGCTTGAGCGTCGGCTGCGTCCAGGACGGGATGCCGGCGGCGGAGCGGAGACGAGCCTACGCATCGGATGTCAGCTACGCCACCGCCAAGGAAGCCGGGTTCGACTATCTCCGCGATCATCTCCGCTACGCCCCGGCCGACCTCGTCCAGCGGCCGTTTCGGTTCGCGATCGTCGACGAGGCCGATTCCATCCTGATCGACGAGGCCCGCGTCCCGCTCGTCATCGCCGGCCGAATGGAGGTGGAGACGGCGGCCGCGGCCGGCCTGGCCGAAGTCGTCAAGGGTCTCCGGCCCGGGCTCGACTTCGAGACGGACGAGGGCGAGCGGAACCTCGTCCTGACCGACCGAGGCTTGGACAAGATCGAAAGCCGGCTGGGCGGCCTGGACCTCCACGCGCCCGGCGCCATCGACATCCTGACCGGCGTCCACCAAGCCCTCCACGCGGAGTATCTCCTCCGACGCGACGTGGACTATATCGTCCGCGCAGGGAAAGTCGAGATCGTCGATGAGTTCACGGGCCGGGTCGTCGAGGACCGCCACTGGCCCGACGGCCTCCAGGCCGCGGTCGAAGCCAAGGAACGGCTCCGGCCGGGCGCGGGCGGGGCGATCCTGGGATCGATCACCCTCCAGCACTTCATCCGCCTCTACCCCAAGGTCGGCGGCATGACCGCGACCGCCCAGAGCGCCGCCGGCGAGCTCCACGAGTTCTACGGGCTGGGGACCGTCGTCATTCCCCCGCACCGCCCCTGCCTCCGCCGCGATCTTCCGGACGCGGTTTTCACGCACAAGGCGGCCAAAGCCGAGGCTCTGATCGAGGAGATCGGACGCCGGCATGCCGCCGGCCGGCCGGTCCTGGTCGGAACGGCCAGCGTCAGGGAGTCCGAGGAGTTGGCGGCCGCCCTGCGGGGGAAAGCCGTCGACTGCCGGGTCCTCAACGCCAAGAACGACGAGCTCGAAGCCGAGATCATCGCCCAGGCCGGACGTCCCGGCGCCGTGACCATTTCAACGAACATGGCCGGCCGGGGGACGGACATCAAGCTCGGCGGCGACAAGGAGCAGGAGCGGGATAAAGTCGTCGGCTTGGGCGGTCTTTACGTCATCGGCACCAACCGGCACGAAAGCCTGCGGATCGACCGGCAGCTCCGGGGCCGGGCGGGGCGCCAGGGCGACCCCGGCTCGTCCCGCTTCTTCGTCAGCCTCGAAGATCCGCTCGTCGAGAAGTACGGGGTCCGAAACCTGCTGCCTAAGAGCCTCCGATCGCTCCGCCTGGACGCCCCGCTCGAAAATCCCCTGGTCGCCCGCGAGATCGCCCGGGGCCAGCGGATCATCGAAGGCCAAAACTTCGAAATCCGCAAGACGCTCCGCAAGTACGCCTACCTGCTCGAAAAACAGCGGCGGATCATCCACGGCCGGCGCGAGGAGATTCTGGCCGGGGACGGGCTGCCGGATCCGCTCGGGCGCAAGGTAGGGAGGATTTGCTCCAGGCTTCGCCCCCAAATGACCCCGCAAGCCTGGGCCGATCTCGAACGGCGGATCGCGCTCCGCGAGATCGACCTGGCTTGGATGGAGCACCTGGCCGTCCTGGCCGACGTCCGCGAGGGCATCCACCTGGTCAGCGTGGGCGGCCGATCCCCGGTCGCAGAATTCCAGAAGATCGCCAACGAGGAATTCGTCAAGCTGGAGCCCAAGATCGAAGCCGGAATCCTGAGGGCGTTCCGATCGCTTCCCGCCGATTCGGACCGGATCGACCCGGACCGAATGGGCCTCCGGGGGCCGGCCTCGACTTGGACCTATCTTATCAGCGACGAGCAGTTCGGGCTGTGGGTGTCGCTTCTACAGGGCGGGAACATCGGCGCCACGGCAGTCGCGGCCGCGGTCTACGGCCCGCTCTACATTTTAATGGGGATCGCCCGGCGACTTCGCTGGAAAAAAGACCGGGCTCGACCTAAGTGATCGAGCTGCGAGAGCCGGCTTCAGACGAGCTCGACCTCGATCAGGCACTTGGGGTCGCCACGCTTGATGGAGCTTCGGAGCGCGACCCGGACCGGTTTTCCGGTCAGGGCCTCATAGACGGTCTTGGTCCATCCCTGAGTGCAAAGGCAATAGGTAGGCGAGAGCGGCTCCTTGAGCTCGGCGACCAGGGGACAAAAGCACTTGTCGTATGTCAGGCGGATGGTCCGGCCCTCGCGCACGGCGTTTGTCTCACCGATGTGTTTGCGCATCTCGGCCAGGAACTTGTCGACATCCCCTCCGAAGGATTTGGCCCAGTCGAGCGAACCGCCGCGGGCGGCGCAGGCCCGGCCGTTGGCCTCCTGGACAGCTGTCTTCTCGCCCTCGGAAAGGTTTTTATCCATGCTGTCCATCAAGCTATTAAGATAGCCGTGGACATTCTTTTTAAAGGCCTCGGCCTTTTTCGAATCGGTCGCGGCGCCCTGCTCCTGGCCGAAGGCGGCTGTTCCACCGGCCATCCACGAGCCGAAGAGCGCCGTCAGTCCGCACGTCCCTTTCAGAAAATCCTTGCGCTTCATCGGGTCACCTCCGAATGTTCTGCCGCCTTCTCTCTTCGTGAATAGTATAGCATGGACCGGTCAACCCCTCGACTCCCCGGCATATATGCCGGGGCTTGTTCGGGGTTAACCCTGAGCCTCGCTTCTCGTCCCCGCCTTGAAAGGCGGGGTAGCGTCGGCGAACGGGTCAGACCGCCGAACGGCGGCGGACGAAATAGCGGTAACCGACCCACTCCCGGCCGCCATGTTCGTCCTCTTCGATGCGAACGATGGAGGCCCCTCTGGAAACCAGGAAATCCACGACTCGGTCTTTGGGGATGCCGTGCATCGGAAAACCCCTGGGTTCCTCGGCCGCGTCCGGTTCTTCTCGCTTGAGATCGTCCAACGCCTCGAGGGTGGCCGCGTCGGGGGACAAAGATGGGAGCGGCACGCGATCAAGAACATCTTGAGTTGCGGAATGCGGCGCGGCCAGGCCAATCCGCAGGCCTTCGCCCTCCCTAACTTCGACGGGGAAACGGACGGCCTCGGAGCCCTTGTCTTTAAACCAGGATATGGACTCGTGGGCGAGATCGACCTCGCAGAGATAAGCGCCCGGGCGGCCGGGCGCCCGGACGGTCAGGTAGACGAGGCATTCCTCGCCGGCCTGCAAGACCCTCGGCAAAAGCGTCCGTCCGTCGTCCTGGATGAGCATAGTCGCCCCGTCGCTCGACAGCCAATGGTTGCCCGCGCGGATCGGGGCCGCTTCGTTCCGGACCCAGTCCTCGGGGCTCGTGTTTCGGATATAGACCTTGAGGACGAACTCGGCGGACGGAGGGAGCGGCGACTCCGGCACGCCTTCCAATTTGATCCGGGAGGCATAGGCCGCGTCGCTCATCGGTCCGACGTTCCGGGGCAGGGTCTCTTTGTCACGGAGGTGGGACGGCAATTGAAAGATCAGGAGCCCTTGGGGCCGCAGGATCCTGAGGAATTCCTCCAAATAGGCTTGAGAGAACCGCGGCTCGATGTGCTGGAGGACGATATTCGTGTAGATGAAATCGAAGGATTCGTCCGGGAAAATCTTTAGATGGGATTCCGCGTTGACGTGGTAGCGAACCTTGTCCGGAAACCGGTTGAGCTTGTCGGCAAGCCGGATCATGGTCTCCGAAATATCGACGCCCGCCACAGATTCAAAATCAGACGCCAGGGCTTGGGTCAGACGGCCGATGCCGCAGCCGAAGTCGAGCGCCCGCCCCTTGCTGAAAGGTATATTGAGGCTGTCCAGCCGGTAGAGGAGGATGGAGATCTCGCGCCGCCCCGTCTCGAAAAACTCGGCCAATCCCCATTTTCCGCCTTTCTTGGCGGGATCGGACAGGATGGCCCA
>JALHUR010000294.1 GCA_022867325.1 Candidatus Aminicenantota bacterium
ATTACAACACCTACTGGGGCTTGAAGCGGATCCGGGGACCCAAGGCCCTCGTCCCGACCGCCCATGACGAGCCGGCGCTCCACCTCGACGTCATGAAGGAGGTTTTCGAGCCTCCCCAGGCCTTTATCTTCAACACCGAGGCCGAGCGGGACATGCTCCACCGCCTTTTTCCTTTCGAGGGCAAGTATCAGGACATCGTCGGCGTCGGCGTCGATGTCCCGGCCGAGCTCGACATCCCCGGTTTCCTCGAGAGAAGCGGCATCCCCGGCCCCTATATCCTCTCTGCGGGCCGGATCGAGCCCGGCAAGGGCTGCCGCGAGCTGATCGACTATTTCCTGCGCTACCATCGGCGCCGGCCGAGCCTGTTCCTGGTCCTGATCGGGAAGCTGCTGATGGAGCTTCCCCTGCATCCCCGGATCAAGTACCTGGGCTTCGTCTCCCCCGAAGACAAGAACGCCGCCATGGCGGGGGCCATGGCCGTCGTCCATCCCTCCCATCTCGAAAGCCTGTGCATGGCCGCCCTGGAGTCCATGGTCGTCCGGTCCCCGATTCTGGTCCAGGAGGGGGCCGAACCCCTCAAACAGCACTGTCTGAAGGGGCGAAGCGGCCTCTTTTACTCGAACGACAGGGAATTCGAGGCCGGTTTGGACCTCCTTCTCGGGGACGACCGGCTCCGGAAGGCCCTGGGGGCGAACGGCCTTGCCTATGTCCAGGCCAACTACACCTGGGCCCAGGTCATCGCCAAGTACGAGAAGGTCTTCGACCATCTTTGCGGCCGAGATCGGGGCGTTTGACTCATCCCACCAATTGTGCTACTAATAATCTCTCTCGAGTTCGACTAAAGTAGATAGCGATGGCTTTTGTCAACTATACAACCAACAACCTGGCCGTCAAGGTCGTCTATTACGGCCCCGGGCTGAGCGGGAAAACGACCAACCTCCGCTATATCTACTTCAAGCTCGACGCCGCCTCCCGGGGCGACCTGGTCTGCCTGGAGACGGATACCGAGCGGACCTTCTTCTTCGACCTCCTCCCGATCAAGGCCGGCCTGATCGGCGATTTCAAGGTCCATTTCCAGCTCCTGACCGTCCCCGGCCAGGTCTTCTACGAGGCCTCCCGCAAGAGCGTCCTCAAGGGCTCGGACGGGATCATCTTCGTGGCCGATTCCCAGATCCCCCTCCTCGACGCCAACCTGGAGAGCTTCGACGGGCTGCGCCGGAACCTCCTCGAGCAGGACGTCGACCTCAACCAGGTCCCGCTCATTTTCCAGTACAACAAGCGCGACCTGGATCACCTTATCCCGGTCGAGACCTTCAACAACCTCCTCAACCCGCGGCGCCTTCCCTTCAGCGAGGCCGCGGCCCTCAACGGCCAGGGTGTTTTCGAGACCCTGCGCGAGATCGCCAAGCTCACCATCCCGTCCGTCCGGGAGAAGGTCCTGGGCGATAAGATCAAGCCGGACCAGAAAGAGATCGCCGAGAAGCGGATGGACGAGTATATCGAGCGGGAGGGCCAGCGGTGGAGGGAGATGAAGGACGCCAAGGTCGACGTCGAATTCGCCCCGCCGGAGTCTGCCGCTCCGGTCAAGGTCCACAAGATCAAAATCAAGCATCCCGACGAGATCGAAAAAGAGATCGAGCGGCTGGCCCGGGAATTCACGAGCAAAAAATAAGACCGGGTAAGACCCCTGACAAAATTCCAGGCCGTGGCGCGTCTTTTCTCGATGGGGATGCCATGCTGTTCCGGATCGCCTCGGCCGCCTTCCTGGGGATCGACGCCTACCTCGTTGAGGTCGAGGTCGACGTTTCGGCCGGGCTCCCCCAGTTCGTGATCGTGGGGCTCCCCGACGCCGCCGTCCGGGAGAGCAAAGAACGCGTTCAGGCGGCCCTCAAGAACTGCGGCTACGAGGGGATGCCCTCCAAGGTCGTGGTCAACCTCGCCCCGGCCAACCGGCGCAAGGAGGGGTCGTCTTTTGACCTGCCCATCGCCCTCGGTCTTCTCGCGAACCTGGGCGTCGTGCCCGCCGAGAAGCTTCAGGATCGTCTCTTCATGGCCGAACTGGCCCTGGACGGGCGCCTCAAGCCGTCCCGGGGGATTCTCTCGGCCACGGTCTTGGCCCGGAACAAGGGATTCCAAGGCATTGTAGTCGCCAGGGACAACGAGAAGGAGGCCTGCCTGGTCGAGGATATCGCCGTCCACGGCCTGGAAAACCTCGTCCAGGTTGTCCGGCTTCTCCGGGAGCCCGAGGCCGTGCCGCCGGCCCGTCATGGCCTGGAGCTCCCGGCGGCTTCCGAGGACCATGACCTCGATTACAAGGACGTCAAAGGCCAGGCTCACGCCAAGCGCGCCCTGGAAGTGGCCTCGGCGGGGGCCCATAACCTCTTGATGGTCGGGCCGCCGGGCGCCGGGAAGACCATGCTGGCCCGGCGCCTGCCGACCATCCTCCCTCCCTTGACCTTCCAGGAGATCATCGAGGCGACCCAGATCTACAGCGCGGCGGGACTGCTCCAGGACCAAGCCTGCCTCGCCGCCCGGCCTTTCCGGGCTCCCCATCACACTGCCACCGACTCGGCGATGATCGGGGGCGGATTCGTCCCCAGGCCCGGGGAGGTCAGCCTGGCCCACCACGGCGTCCTGTTTCTCGACGAACTCCCCGAGTTCCGGCGTCGGGTCCTCGACGGCCTTCGCCAACCGGTCGAGGACGGACGGGTCACCATCAGCCGCGTTTGGCATTCCGTGACCTTTCCCTCCCGGTTCATGCTCGTCGCGGCCATGAATCCCTGCGAGGAGGTCCTGCGCGGGCTGGCCGGGGCCGGGGTCGAGTGCAGCGAGAGCCAGCGGCGGCGCTATTATTCCAAAATATCCGGCCCCCTCCTCGACCGGATCGACATCCTGGTCGAGGTCCCGGCCGTACGTTTCCATGAGGTCGTGGGGCGGGCCGAATCCGAGAGCTCCGAGAAGATTCGAGCCCGCGTCATAGCCGCCCGGGATCGGCAGCTCGGACGTTTCCGGAAGAAGCGGATTTTCGCCAACGCCCAGATGGGGCCGCGCGAGGTCAAGGCGCACTGCAAAATCGACGGGGAAGGGGAGAGGCTCCTGGAGGCGGCCGTGAACAGCCTGGGGTTGAGCGCGAGGGGTTACGACAGAATTCTCAAGGTGGCCCGGACGATCGCGGATCTGGCGGGGGAGGAGGAGATCCGGCCCGCCCACCTCGCCGAGGCCATCCAGTACCGGATGCAGGACAGGAATTAGTAGGTCCATTCCGCCGCGTTCTTGCTTTTTTAACCCTCTTTGTTAAAATGGCTGTCTCGACCACCGTCGCAAGGAGGCAAGAACGCCATGATCGATCGTCGATGGCTCGCGGGGATCGTTTGCGGGTTGGGGATCTCGGTACTGGTCCAGGCGGCTCCGCTCTGTGATGGGGAAGTCATCCCGGTCAAGCCGGCCAAGCTCACGCCGCAGAAGAAAGAGGCGTTCTTATGGATCGACAGCGCGCTTCCCGAGCTCGCCCGCATCAGCGACGAGATTTGGCGGAAGGCCGAGCTCGCGCTCCAGGAAAAGGAATCGGCCGAGATTCTGGCCTCGTACCTCGAGACATCCGGATTCCGGGTCGAGCGGGGCGTCGCCGGCCTGCCCACGGCCTTCGTCGCGACCTGGGGCTCGGGTGTCCCCGTCATCGGCGTTCTCGGCGAATACGACGCGCTGCCCAGGCTGTCGCAGGAGGCCGTGACCTTCAAGAAGCCCTTGGCCGAGGGGAAGCCCGGCCATGGCTGCGGCCACAACATCTTCGGCGTCGCGAGCGCGGCCGCCTCAGTGGCCCTCAAACAGGTCATGGAGCGCCAAAAGATCGACGGGACGATCAAATACTTCGGCTGCCCCGGCGAGGAGACGGTGACGGGCAAGGTTTTCATGGCCCGGGCCGGCGTCTTCGATAATCTCTCCTGCTGCCTCCAGTGGCATCCGGGCGGCGAGACCGAGGTCTCGCTCGGCTCGTCCAACGCCCTCAACCAGTTCGAAGTCGAGTTCTTCGGCCGGACCGCCCACGCCGCCGGAGATCCATGGGACGGCAGGAGCGCCCTGGACGGCGTCGAGCTCACGGACGTGGGGCTCAACTTTCTTCGCGAGCATCTCAAGCCCACCGCCCGGATCCACTACGTCATCGTGGACGGAGGCGGCGCGCCCAACGTCGTGCCCGATTACGCCCGCGCTTGGTACTACGTGAGGAACCTGGATCGGGACAGCGTCGAGAAGGATTACGCCCGGGTTCTCGACGTCATCGAAGGGGCGGCCAAGATGAGCGGGACGACCTATAAAATCCGCTTCATCAGCGGGGTCCATGAAGTCCTCCCCAACAGGGCCGGGGCTGAAACCGTATACGCCAACCTGCTCTTGGTCGGGCCGCCCGCTTTCAGCGCCGAGGAGCAGGCC
>JALHUR010000295.1 GCA_022867325.1 Candidatus Aminicenantota bacterium
AGGCGCGGATAGAAGGGTGGTTCAAGAAACCGAGGCAGCCATGAGGAGGAAGAAAAGAAAAATTACTCCCGGGGCTTGCGTTTCGCTATCATAGAAGGGGATTGAACGAGACTTCAAATTGACAGTGAAACCGGCTTCTGGTATAAAATGATTTCTTTAGCCCAAAGGAGATAGAGCGCGTGGCGGGGATCATCATCCTGGTCGGACTGGCCGTCGGTTTCCTGGCCGCCATCCCGCTCGGCCCGGTCAATGTTTATGTCATCTCTCAAACCCTGAAACGGGGGTCCCTCCACGGCTTCGTCAGCGGCCTGACGACGTCCATTCTCGACGGCTTCTACTGTCTGATCGCCCTGATCGGGATCTCCCAAATCACCGACCCGATGATGAAATATCTCATCCCGATGAAGGTGCTGGCGTCGTTCGTGCTGATTTTTCTCAGCGCGCGTCTCTACCGCCAGGGCAAGACGTTCGCCCGGCCCGCCACCCCCCAGGACGTCCCGCCCCTCAGCGCCAAGCCGATCCTGGGCGTCATCCTTCTCTACATCTCGAACCCGACCATCTACATTTTCTGGCTCGGCGTTGCCGGGGCCACCACAGCCCACACCTGGACCCATATGTCCAACAGCGGCTGGCGCCCGATCGTCTTCTCCCTCGCCTGCACGCTGGGAAGCGTCCTCTGGTACTTCATCCTGATCCGGTTCGTCTTCAAGCATCATCTCCAGTTCCAGCCCACGACCTTCAAGAAGATCTTCATCGGCCTGGCTTTGATGCTTCTCGGATTCGCGATTTATACGCTGATCACGATCTTCATCTGATCCCCCGCCCCGCGCCTTTTTGATTCCGGGAACGGTCCCGGGATATAATGAGGTTTCCATGGACGTCAAGGAGCACATCTACGCCGACGATCCGTCGCGCGGCCATCCCGACGTCCGGACCTTTCTTCCCGCGACCGAATATTATTTCCTGGGCAACGGCCTGATCCAGGCGGCCCTTCAGGTCTCCGCTCAGCTCGGGGCAACCCCGCTCGGGCTCGTCCTGATGAATCCCGAATTCCTGGGACCGAAGCGCTCCTCTCCGAGCCTCGACCCGGACAGGGGATTGTCCGCGACGGCCTTGACGCTCGTCTCGGCCGGGGATCGCTGGACGGCGCAGCCCGGACGGATCCGCGCCCTCTGGACGGAGACGGAAGGGATCCCGACCGTCCGGGCCTCATGGGCGGCCTCGGGTTGGCAGGTTACAGAATCTTTTTTCTGCCCGGATCGAACCCGGGCCCGGCTTGTCAGGGTCGTCTGCGTCCGCAATGCGCGCCGCGCGTCCCGATCGCTGATTCTCAGAACCGGCATCAAAGACGCGACCCTCTCCCGGTCCGCCCGTTTCTCGCCCGGCCAGGATCGGACGTTCTTCATCGAATACGCCCTGTCCGGCCGCGGGCGGGCTCCGGCCGCATCGTGCTCCTGGTGCCGGGCGCCGTCCCCGTCTCCCTCCGCCAGGAGCTTCTGGGAAAACGGGGCCCGGGTTCGCCTCCATCATCCGCTCCTGGACCATCTGCTCGCTGTCGCCCGCCGTCAGCTGCCGGCGGTCGTGGCCGCGTCCGGGAAGCTCGACGGCGGGATCTGGCAGTACAACCTGGAATGGGTCCGCGACCAGGCCTTCATCAGCGAAGCGCTGGCCGCCCTCGGCTTCACGGAGACAGCCGGGACCCTTCTCGGCCGCATCCTCGACCGGTTCGTGACCGAGGACGGCGCGACCTTCGATTCGAGCCGGCAGCGGCCGGCGGAGGAATGCGAGTTCGATCAGAACGGAGTCCTCCTCTCAGCCCTGGACGCCTATGCGTCCTGGAGCGGAGACATGGCCTTTCTCCGCCGCTATTGGCAGAAGATCAGGAGAATCGCCGAATTCCCCCTCAAGCCTTCGTTCAGGCACCATCCCTCGGGTCTTCTTCACAACCAGCGCGAGTTCTGGGAGCGCCACGCCGCCTACGGGATCGAAGACGGGTTTGAGCTCGCCCATCAGCTTTTCGTTGCCCGCGGTCTGGGGAGTGCGGCCGGGATCGCCCGGCTGCTCGGGAAGAACCGGGAAGCCGAACGCTGGCTCCGGATGGGTTGGAGCCTGAGGCGGGCCGCGTTCGAGGACAAGCGTTTCGGGTTGGTCGCCGACGGCCGTCTCATCAAGCGGCGCCTCGTCTCCGGGGAGGTTCAGAGGGAGATCGTCCCCGTTCCGACGCTTATGCTCGCCATCGACGTCCCGCTGTTCAAACCCGGCCGTCATTACCTCAACCCCGACGCATCGACGGCGCTCCCGATCGCGCTCGGTTTCATCCCCGCCCGAGGCGGACTGGCCGAGCGTACTCTCGGAGAGCTCGAAAGACTCTGGAACCAACGATGGAAAGACGGAGGCTACGGCCGCTACCATGTGAGCTCGGAACCGGATTCGCCGGGTCCTTGGCCCTTCGCGTCTTTATTCGTGGCCCGGGCCTATTTCGAAGCTGGAGAAGACGGAAAGGTTTGGCGGATTCTCGACTGGCTGGGGCGGATCCAGGGAGGCCACTCCGGTTCCTGGTTCGAGTTCTACGGGCCCCGGCCCGTCCCTCCCTGTCCTCAAGTCGGGATCGTCCCCTGGACCTGGGCCGAGATCGTCTTCCTCGTCATCCGCCACATCCTCGGCGTCCGCCCCACCCTGAAAGGGCTCCTGCTCCGGCCGCGGCTTCCGGCTGGAATCGACGAAGTCGAGGCCGAGCTTCCGCTTAGGGGACGCGTCCTGAGGCTGGCGGTGGAAAGGGCCAAGGCGGGGGCCGGGCCGGCCTGCTGGGTTGAGGGACGACGCCATCCCTTCTCCAAACAGGGTTTCCATTGGCATCACGACAAAAAGGTCACAACCGTCCGGGTCGTGACAAAATAGGTTTTCAGTCATGAACAGCAAAAAGATCCACCTCGTCTGTAACTCGCACATCGATCCGGTCTGGCTCTGGGAATGGGAGGAGGGCGCCGGCGAGGCCCTTTCGACGTTTCGGACCGCGGCCGACCTCTGCCGCGAGTTCCCCTCCTTCATTTTCAACCACAACGAAGCCATCCTCTACCGTTGGGTCGAAGAGTACGAGCCGGCCCTGTTCCGCCGGATTCAACAACTCGTCCGGCGCGGACGCTGGCATATCATGGGCGGCTGGCACCTCCAACCCGACTGCAACATGCCGAGCGGCGAGTCCGTCGTCCGTCAGATCCTGCTCGGGAAGGCCTATTTCAAGGCCAAGTTCGGGGTCGAGCCGACGACGGCCGTCAACCTTGATCCCTTCGGCCACAGCCGGGGCTTCCCCCAGATATTGGCCAAGAGCGGGTACGATTCCTATTTGTTCTGCAGGCCCTCCCAGGCCGAATGCCCCCTCCCGGACGAGGAGTTCGTCTGGATCGGGTTCGACGGTTCGCGCCTCCTGGCCGCCCGCGCCACGGCCCACTACAACTCGGCCCTGGGCCAGGCCCGGGCCAAGGTCGAGGACTGGATGAAGCGGAACCCGGACGCTCCGTTGAGCATCCTGCTCTGGGGCGTCGGGGACCACGGCGGCGGCGCTTCGCGCCGGGACTTGGCCGATCTCGCGGAGCTGGCCGGGACGGCCGGCGACGTCCTGATCGTCCACTCGACCCCCGAGGCCTATTTCAAGGAGCTGGCCGGCTCGGGCCGGGAGCTCCCGGTCGTCGCCAAGAGCCTCAATCCCTGGTCGCCCGGCTGCTACACATCCATGGCCGGGGTCAAGCGAAAGCACCGCCGGCTCGAGAACGAGATCTTCTCGGCCGAGAAGATGGCGGCGGCCGCTTTTATCCAAGGCTTGACGGCCTACCCGAAAGCCGAGCTGGACGAGGCGTTGCGCGACCTGGCCTTCGCCGAATTCCACGACATCCTGCCCGGCTCCTCGATCGAGGCCGCCGAGGAGGCCGCCCTGCGCCTGCTCGACCACGGGCTCGAGATCGCCTCCCGCGCCAAGGCCAAGGCTTTCTTCCGCCTGGCCGGCGGCGAGGCGCGGGCCGAGGAGGGCGAGATCCCGATCTTCGTCTACAACCCCCACCCCTGGGAGTTCGACGCCGTCATCGACTGCGAGTTCGAGCCGGCCGAGGTCAACTCGTCCAAGAACTATCTCCTTCCCCGGATCAGCCGGGAGGGAAAGCCGATCCCCTCCCAGCCCGAAAAAGAAGCCAGCAACCTCTGCGTCGAATGGCGCAAACGCGTCGTCTTCCAAGCCCGCCTCCTGCCGGGCCGGCTGAACAGGTTCGGCTGCCGCCTCGAGCCCGTCGCCCAAAGACCGGGGCCGCCCGCGACCGAAGAGGCCGGCGATATAGTCCTCAACAACCCGGAACTCGAGCTCGTCATCGGACGCGCCACCGGCCTGGTCGAACGCCACCGGGTCCGGGGCCGGGAGATCTTGGGACCCGGCGCTTTCAAGCCTCTCGTCATCGAGGACGACGCCGACTGCTGGGGCATGAAGGTGACGTCGTTCCGCAAGGTCGCCGGCGCCTTCACGCTCCTGTCCCCGGAAGGGGCGGCCGCCTTCTGCGGCCTGACGGTCCCCGCGCTCGCTCCGGTCCGAATCGTCGAGTCCGGCCCGGTCAGGACCGTCGTCGAGGCCCTCTTCGGTCACGGACGCTCGTTCCTGGTCATGAGGTACAAGGTCCCCGCCCGAGGCAGCGAGATCGAGATCGAGGTCCGCGTCCAGTGGGCTGAGAAGGACCGAATGCTCAAGCTCGCCCTCCCCTGCCGCCCCGACGGCTGGCGCTTCCTGGGCCAAGTCGCCTACGGCCGCGACCGGCTCTTCAGCGACGGCACCGAGGCGGTTGCCCAGAAGTGGATGGCGCTCGTCTCCGACGCGGCCGGACGGGCGTTGACAATAATCAACGACGCAATTCACGGCGCGGATTTCGACGGCCGCGAGCTGCGCTTGTCCTTGCTCCGGGCGCCCGCTTTCGCGGCCGACCAGGACGCGGCCCAGGCCATGCTCAAGGCCGACCGCCACATCCCGCGGCATGACCAGGGCGAGCGCTCGTTTGTTTTCTGGGTCAACGCCGGACCGGCCGAGGAGCGCCTGGAGCGCATAGAGCGGGAAGCCCTGGAGAGGAACGAACGGCCCTTCGTCCTCGCCTTCTTCCCCTCCGGCCGCGGCCGCCGGTCGACGTCGGTCCTGGTCCTCGACGACCCGGCGGTCGTCCTGACGGCCCTCAAGAAGTCGGAAGCGGGCCGCAAGCTTATCATTCGTCTGTTCGAGCCGACCGGGCGGGCCCGGACGGTCCGGGTCGAGCTTCCCTTCGCCAAAGCGCGTACGACGGTCGAGCTCGGGCCGTTCGAGATTAAAACCCTCAGCTGCGACCCGCGCCGCCGCGTCTTCCTGGAAACCGACCTCCTGGAGCGCCGCCTCAAGAAAAGACGATGAACGCCAAGGAGCGGGTTCGGACCGTTCTCGCCGGCGCCATCCCCGACCGCGTCCCCCACGGCGAGTTCGCCCTGGATTTCGACACGGTCGAGCGGGTCATCGGCCACGAGACCTATCTCCGCGCCAAAGCCCGCTCCCAAATCGCCTTCTGGGAAGGGCGCCGGGCCGAAGTCGCCGAGAGCTGGCGCCGAGATCACATCGAACTCCACGAGAAGCTCGACCTCGATATCGTGACCTTCCCGATGGCGACTTGGGAGCTGCCGCCGGAGACGGGAGACCCCCCGCCGCGCCGGGTCGCCCCAGGAACCTGGGAAGACAAGCACGGCCGGGTTTTCAAGCTCTCGGAAGCGACCCAGGACATCACCTGCGTCCACGATCCCGTGCGGGATGCGCAGGTCTTTACGGCCGGGATGTACGAGACAATTCCCGAGCCGGCCCGCCGCGACCCGGCCTCCTGGGGCATACTCGACGCCGTCATTAAACGCTTCAAAGACGAGAAATACATCTGCGGCCCGTCGGGCGGGGAGGTCGGCCTTATCCTCCTGGGCGGGATGGAGCGCGGTCTCGTCGAGCTCATCGAGAATCCCCAGACCGTCCGGGCCGCGACCGCGTTCGAGCTCCGGCGGCAGAACCTGGCCGACGACGCCCTCATCCACCCCGACTCGGATGCCGTCCTCTGGGCCGCGGACTACGGCCACAGAACGGGTCCGTTCATGAGTCCCCGGATGTTCAGGGAGCTCTTCCTCGAGGCCAACAAGGCCCGGGTTCGCTCCGTCCGGGAGCGGTTCGGGAAGCGCCTCATCAAACACTGCTGCGGAAACGTTTGGAGCTATCTCGACTTCTTCGTCGAGATCGGCTACGACGTCTACCAGGCCGTCCAGCCCACGGCCGGAATGGACCTCGGCCGCGTCAAGGAGCTCTACGGCGACCGGCTCGCGCTTTGGGGCGGCGTCGCCGTCGAAAACCTTATCGGCGGGACCCCGGACGACGTCCGCAACGACGTCCGGCGGGCCATGGAGCGCGCCAAGCCCGGCGGGAGGTTCATCCTGGGAACGAGCCACAGCGTCGCGGTCGGGACGAATTATGAAAACTTCATGGCCATGCTCGACGAGCACCGCAAGCTGTGTCGATACTAGGGATCATGAACGAGAATCCGGTTTCGATCGTGCTTGCCGGCATCGGCGGCATGGGCGGCGTCTACGTCGCGGAGCTTCTCGACCACGCCAGGGAGGGGACGTTCCGGATCGTCGGAGCGGCCGATCCCGAGCCGGCGCGCTGCCCCCGTCTCGAGGAGCTCAAAGCCTTGGGGATTCCGATCGTGCCCGCTCTCGAGGACTTCTACGCCCGCGGGGAGGCGGACCTGGCCGTCATCTCCTCCCCCATCCAGTTCCACGCGCCCCAGACCATGCTGGCCCTCTCCCGGGGCAGCCATGTTCTGTGCGAAAAGCCCCTGGCCGCGACCGTCCGGGAGGCCGAGGCGATGCGGGAAGCCCGTGTCCGGTCCGGCCGCTGGGTCGCCGTCGGCTATCAGTGGTCCTTCAGCGACGCCATTCAGGGATTGAAAAAGGACATCCTGACCGGCCTGTTGGGAAAACCGAACCGCATGAGTTGCCTCTATCCGTGGCCGCGCGACGAAGCCTACTATGCGCGCAACTCTTGGGCGGGAAGGATCAAGGACGCCGACGGGCGCTGGGTCCTGGACGGCCCGGCCAACAACGCCATGGCCCACGACCTCCACAACATGTTCTATCTCCTGGGCGAGGACATTGAGCGCAGCGCCCGGCCGGTCGAGGTCAAGGCCGAGCTCTACCGGGCGAACCGGATCGAGAATTACGACACGGCCGCGGCCCGGATTAAAACGGACAACGGCGTCGAGATGCTCTTCTTGGTGAGCCACGCCGGCCGCCGGGACCCGGGGCCCGTCCTGTCCTACGACTTCGATAAGGCGACCGTGCTGGCCGCGGGCCGGGGTTCGGACATCAAGGCCTTATTCCACGACGGCAAGGTCAAGAATTATGGGTCGCCCGACGCCGAGCCCATGAAGAAACTCCGGGACTCGATCGAGGCGGCGCGGGGCGGCCGGCCGCCCGTCTGCGGTATCGAGGCCGCCTCGGCCCAAACGCTCGCCGTCAACGCGATGCAAGAATCGTCGCCGGCCATCACGGACTTTCCGGCCGGGCTCCTCCGGACCGAGGAAACGGCGGGATCGTCCCGGAAATGGGTCGAAGGCTTGGACGAAGTCCTCGAGCTGTGCTACGCCGAATCCTTGCTGCCTTCGGAAGCGGGCGTGGAATGGGCCCGCCCCGGCCGCTTATTAAAATTGTGACGCTTAACTGTGTCCCCGTATATCCTCAATTCATATTTTTCTAGTTCCATAGACATATCCTGAACATTCAGGACTCATAGGGCCAAATTCAAGGATCCTGATTTTCCTGAAGTCTTCGTCCCCTTCTTTTCTCTTTTAATACCCTCCCTGTCAGCTTTTCAAGTTCCTCAATGAACCCCTCCTCACCAAGGGGACGGCCTGTCGAAGCGTGTAATCTGATGCTTTTATAATCGGAATCCCTCTGTTTTTCATTTAGATGAAAAGCCCAATTCCTTGTTTCGATGCCGAATGCTTTTTCTGAGATAAGTGTGTCCGGAGTCCCGAAAACGTGAAATCGGGCGCTCGACCAGGGATAATCCGTAGCGTTGAGCGCAATCCCCGCCCTTACGGGATTTAGTTCGATATATCGGACAGCGGCAAAGATATAGCGGCCACCGAGGGGGCTAGAATAGAATCGGTCTTGCCAAAGACATCCTTTCCAATCTTCACGAAAATTGACCGACAGCGCATATTTCCAATGGGCTCTACCAATCCCGCGGGCCAAACTATCTGAATTTTCGGGAACGGCGATCAAGTGAACATGGTTGTCCATTAAGCAATAAGCCCAATACTTGATCCCTGTATCATCACCGTACTTTTTCAATAGGCGCAAATAAAATATTCTATCATCATCACCGAAGAAAGCCCGCTGGCGTCGATTCCCGCGCTGAATGATATGATGAGGACACCCAGGAATTACGACACGTGCTAATCTCGACATTACATAGCCCTAGTCTAAAATAGTGACGCTAATCTTATTCACTTTTCTTATGTAGCAATACTCCATTTGTTTCATCTTATAGGACGGAGCTTTAATTAGCTTTTCTCATCTTTGTAATAAAAAAGGTAAACAGATAAGCGTCACCAATTAACTCAAACGCGGCCGGCCA
>JALHUR010000296.1 GCA_022867325.1 Candidatus Aminicenantota bacterium
CGTCGGCGAACGGGTCAAAATAACGGCCGGCGCGCCGCCCGCACTGGAACCTCTCTCTCCTTTTCCTGGAATCTGCGGCCCGGTTCATATACAATTAAAGTCACGGCCGGCGACGGTCGCGGCCGGATCGAGAGCCGTCCGGTCAAGGTCCAAGTCGTGGCCCGAGAGTCAAGGAGCGTACGCCATGAAGCGGAGAAAGGCCTTGGCCTTCCTGAGCGGCCTCGCCATGTTCAAGACGAAGCTCCTGGCCCGTTCCCTAAGGAGTCATCCGATGCAAGAAGAGATCAAAACCGACAAGGCGCCCAAGGCCATCGGCCCCTACTCCCAGGCCATCGTCGCCAACGGATTCGTCTTCGCCTCGGGGCAGATCCCGATCGACCCGGCCACGGGAGAGCTCAACACGGGGACGATCGAGGAGCAAACCCGCCAGGTCCTCAAAAACCTGACGGCCGTCCTCGAGGCGGCCGGGACCTCCCTCCACAAGGTCGTCAAGGCGACCGTCTTCCTCCAGGACATGAACGATTTCACCCGGATGAACGCCGTCTACGGCGAATTCTTCAAACCCCCCTACCCGGCCCGAGCCGCCGTCCAGGTCGCCCGCCTTCCCAAGGACGTCAAGGTCGAAATCGAGGCCGTCGCGGTCAAGTAATGCCCCTCTACGAATTCCGCTGCCGCGCCTGCAGGACGCGCTTCGAACGCCTTGTCCGAATCGGCCGGGAGGCTGAAGTCCGCTGCGCGGCCTGCAGCTCCCCCGACGTCGAAAAGCTGTTTTCATCCTTCGGGATTCACGGCGGGGAAAAAGCTGTCTCATCGTCGTCTTCTTTCAAGGGCTGCTCGACATGCTCCTCGAAGTCCTGCAGCACCTGCCATTAGGGGCCGGGCGCCGGGGATAGGGACCAACGTGACATCGAGACCGCCGTTCCCGACTGTCAGGATCGGCGTCGACACCGGCGGGACTTTCACCGATTTCGTCATCCTTGAGCGCGGCCGCCTCTCCGTCAAGAAACTCCTGTCCACGCCCCGGAATCCATCGCTGGCCATCCTGGAAGGCGTCCGTGAATTCCTGGACCGAGACATCCCGATCGAGATCATCCACGGGACGACCGTGGCCACCAACGCCCTGCTCGAACGCAAGGGCGGCCGGATCGCCCTGGTCACCACCCGAGGGTTCGAGGATATCCTGCTCATCGGCCGTCAGGTCCGGAAACGCCTCTACAGCCTGAGGGGCGAGGACCGCCGGCCCCTCCTCCCCCGCTCCCTCTGCCTGGGCATCGAGGAACGGACGGCGGCCGGAGGGACGGTGGAGAAGAGTCCTCGGCGCCGCGAGCTTGAACGCCTCTATAAAAAACTCAAGGCGGCCGGCGTCGAGGCCGTCGCCCTTTCCTTCCTTAATTCCTACGCGAACCCGGCCAACGAGAAAACCGCCGCCGCCGTCCTGGAGGGTCGCGGCCTGCTTCTTTCCGTCTCGAGCCGGCTTCTTCCCGAGCACCGCGAATACGAACGGACCGCGTCCACGGCCGTCAACGCCTACCTGATACCCGTCCTCGATCATTACCTTGCCTCGCTCGAAACCGGAACGAAAGGGGCCAACCTCCGGATCATGCAATCCAACGAGGGGACGATCTCGACGGTCAAGGCCCGGCGCGAGCCGATCCGGACGGCGCTGTCCGGGCCGGCCGGGGGTGCGGTGGCCGCCGCGGCCATCGGCCGAAGCGCCGGAATCCCCGATATCATCAGCTTCGACATGGGGGGAACCTCGACCGACGTTTCTCTCATCGACGGCCGGATCCGCCGGACCCAGGAGAACGTTATCGGCGAC
>JALHUR010000297.1 GCA_022867325.1 Candidatus Aminicenantota bacterium
GTCCCTGCCTGAAAAAACGGGAGCCATCCGCTGGATTAGCAGTCCGATGCTCGACCCTCATAACTATTTGTTTTTAAATAACTTATGGGCGGCCCGATTTCGACATTTACGGGAGACTTACGGGTTTCAAAATGCGTGAAACCCCTATCTTATTGCAAGTAATAGAGATGTAATATGCCAAGATCAACACGAAAAAAGCACCCTGGTCGTCCTCCCAGACATGGAGCCTTTTCATACATGACGCGGCTCACCCTGCCTGACAACCGGGCATATCTCAGGCCATACTTGAGTGGCGTCCGGGAGGGCTTGATTCGTGACCTCGGGCCGACCGAGGAAGACCTGACGACTGCTCAAAGGCTGCTCGTGGATAGGGCTGTCGGCATGACGGGAGTCATCCGCCTGATCGAAGAGTATTGCCGGGAGCAGGGAATCTTCGAGGGAAAGGCTCTTGCGCCCGTCCTGTCGGCCAACTACGGCGTCTTTACGAATAACCTTCGAATGATCCTGCTCGCACTCGGGGTCAATACGCGTGCCTCGGAAAGGATTCTCGGTCCTCTCGAGCTCGCCGAGCAGATCGACAAGGAGGAGGCCGAAAAAGAGGCCAGGACCGCCGGGGAACGCGCTGAGGTGCCCCAGGATCGATTATCTTCCGAGGATTCGGCCAAGACCACGGACAATCTAGAGGGCGTTCCAGGGGAAGAGATCGACGACAAAGGAGGCGAGGACGATGGATAAGTGGCATGGAGGGCGGGAGCTGGCGAGGTTCTCGAAGAATTCATCCGAGGACGTGCGCCTGACGCTGCACAATTGGGGAGTCGGGCGATACCTGGACATTCGGGTGTGGTCGAAGATCCGGCCGACGGACGACTTGCCATCGAACCGAACGGAACACGGGCTTGTCCTAGGCGTGGATCTTCTCCTGGATCTCAAGTGGGCGATCGACCAGGCCATCGTCGAACTCCTGGAGGCGACGGAACGGGCGAAGGGAACGGTGGGACAATTTAAAGGTAAAGATTCTTCTGGCAGTCCTATCCTGTTACCGCCAGAAAAAAGCGACACCCCCACGCTTGCCGAACTCGGCCTGACGAAGAACGAAAGCAGCAGGGCGCAGGCCGCGCTCGGCGGGGACGTTGAGGGCCACAGAGACGCACGATCCCGGGATCTCGAAGGCGTCGGTCCCGGCCTGGACAAGGACGAAAGCGGGGTTTCTCAAGGAGAGGGCGAAAAAAAACTGCGTGAGAAGCCCGCTGAGGCACGAACTCCCGCGGGGGATAGCCGGGGGCAGGGGCAGTCTAGACCATGAACATCATCTCGGCCATCCACAGCCGGGAGGTCTTCCGGCCACTATTCAAGGACCCGAAGACTTGGCACGCTTGGGAGGTCTTCCTTCGCGGGCTCTTCGGGCTGCCGATTGAAAGCGCTGAGGACTTGGCGCTTTTCAAAGACTGCACCGGGCTTGAGGGGACGCGGGGCGAGAAGATCCGGGAGAGCTACGTTATCGCCGGTCGGCGGAGTGGCAAGAGCTACACGTCGGCTCTTATAGCCGTCTTCCTGGCCTGCTTCAAGGATTGGAGCTCGTATCTGAGCGCCGGGGAGCGCGGCTGGATCTTCATCATCGCCGTCGATAAGAGTCAGGCCGGGGTTATCAAGGCATATATCAGCGGGATCTTCCATCGGGTGAAATGTCTCAAGGGCATGATCGCCA
>JALHUR010000298.1 GCA_022867325.1 Candidatus Aminicenantota bacterium
CAAGCGCTGACCCGGATTTGGGGACATGTACCGATTTTCGGAAATCGGTTACGTGTCCCCAAATCGGACCATTCGAAAATATCGCTTGACAAATCCTCCCGTTCGCCCTATTATTGTTGCATAATGAAACTATTGGAGATTGCAACATGAAAGCCGAGTCCCCGCGGGCGGTCCGCAGTTCTCTGCGCCGGCTCGAGCGGGCCCTGGCCGGCGCCCTCGACCTCGACGCCGTCTGCTGCGGCGTGACCATGGCCCAGGTCCACGTCCTCCTCGCCGTCGAGGAGCTCGGCGAGACCCGGGTGACGGCGCTGGCCGGGGAGTTGGGGCTGGATACGAGCACCCTGAGCCGGACGATCGAAAGCCTGGTCCGGGCCGGTATCGTCGAGCGTCGCGCCGTTCCGGGCGATCGTCGCAGCCTGAACCTGTCCCTGACGGCCCTGGGGCGGAGGGCCGCGGCCGACATCAACCGCCAGGGCGACCGTGAAATCCGCGCCCTGTTCGGCCGGATCCCTCCCGAAAAGAGGGGCCTGGTCGCCGAGGCGATCGCGCTTCTCGCCGACGCCCTCGCGCCCGGCCGGGGCTGCTGCCGGCCGGCCGGATCCAAGACCCAGGCCGGGAGGAAAAGACCGTGAAACAAGCCGAATAAGTTCCCGGGTTCATCATCGGCGCAATCGAAACGGCGGCGGGCGCCGTCCCCGTCGTGCCGGCCCGGCTTCGGGCCCGGGACCGGCTTCAAGGCTGGCTCGCCCGCTGGGGTTATCGCCGCATGCGCTATACGGTCGCACCGGGTCTCTACGCCGTCGGCGCTCCCCATCCCGACTCCCCCGTCCTGGTCAGCGCCAACTATAAGCTCAGCTTCGACAGCCTCCGAGTCCGGCTCTCCGGAATCGACGCCTGGCTTCTGGTCGTGGACACGAAAGGCATCAACGTCTGGTGCTCGGCCGGCAAGGGGACTTTCTCGGCGGGAGAGATCGCGTTGAGGCTGACCATGAGCGGACTCTCCAAGATCGTCCGGCAGCGCCGCCTGATTCTGCCCCAGCTCTCCGCCCCCGGCGTCGCGGCCCACGAGGTCACGCGTCTCACAAAATTCCAGGTTATCTACGGCCCCGTCCGGGCCGCCGATATCCCCGAATTCCTGCGCCGCGGAATCATCGCCGATCCGGCCATGAGGAAAGTCGCTTTCGGTTTCAAGGATCGGCTCGTCCTGACGCCGATCGAGCTCGTCCACACCTGGAAGGTCGCGCTCCCGATCCTGGCCGTCCTCTGGGTCCAACATCTTCTGTCCGGAAAGTCCGCGAATTGGGATATCGGGACGGCCTTCCTTCCCTATGTCGGAGCGATCCTGGCCGGGGCGGTCGTCGTCCCCGCCCTCCTCCCCTGGATCCCGGGCCGCTCCTTCGCCTTCAAAGGCTGGCTGTTCGGGTTTGTCGCCGCGTTGATCTACACGCGGGTATTACGGTTCGGACCGATCGGCACGGCGTCCCAACTTGCCATTCTCCCGGCCATCGTCTCGATTCTGTCCTTGTTCTTCACCGGTTCGTCGACCTTCACGTCCCTGTCGGGCGTCAAGAAAGAAATGCGGATCGCCGTTCCGGTCCTGTCGATCCTGATCCTGGCCGGGATCGTAATCTCCTTCGTATCCTGAGGCTCCCATGAAGTATTTAAAGAACGTCGTAACCTTGAGATTGGAGGAGTCCAAGTGTACCGGATGCCTTCGCTGCTTGGACGTATGCCCCCACGGCGTGCTGACAGCCTCGAACGGTAAGGTCGCGATCGCCGACCGCGACGCTTGCATGGAATGCGGCGCCTGCAGCCGAAACTGTCCCTTCGCCGCCCTGTCGGTCTCGGCGGGCGTGGGGTGCGCCTACGCCGTCGCCCGGGGCGGAAATTGCGACGGCAGCCCTAACTGCTGCTGACACCCCGGAACCCTTGGCCGAAATTTCATATCCATCCTGCCCCTCAATCCTCGCGCACTTAAAAACCGACAGCTTCCTCTCGCTTTTCGGCGATTGTTATTGACCCGTTCGCCGACGCTACCCCGCCTTGAAAGGAGGGGCTATGAATCGGAGCCCCGCCTTTCAATACACATGAACCGTTTCCGGTTCATGAGTGCTGCAAGGCGGGGAGTCGAGGGGTTGACAAACCTTCGTAAAATCTAATATTTTTATACTGTCCACCATGAATTGCCATTTTTCGCCCAATCCATCTCCCAGGGAGGTTATTCAATGAAATCCTTTAAACGTATTTCCGTCTTTATCATGGCTGTCTTATTTATCTCTTCTCTATGGGGCGCGGCCGGGCCCAAAAGCCCGGCGAAGGGCCTCAAAAAAATCGAAAGCACGGACCCGGCCGTCCGGCTCAAATGGTTCGAGGAGCACACGGCCCTCAAAGGCCGGACGCCCTTCAAGAGCCTGAGCTGGCGGTTCATCGGACCCGACACCATCAGCGGCCGCTGCACCGACGTCGCCGTCCCCAAGGGAAGCAAGTTCACATTTTATGTCGGGGCCGCGACCTCCGGGGTTTGGAAAACCGAGAACGCCGGCATCACCTGGCAGCCCCTCATGGACGAGGCGGCGACCCAGTCCATCGGCGACATCGCCATTTCCGACTCCAATCCCGAAATCATCTGGGTCGGGACGGGCGAGGCCAATATCTTCCGCGCCTCGACGGCCGGCGCCGGCGTCTATAAATCCAGCGACGGCGGCAAAACCTGGGCCCACATGGGCCTGGCCTCCACCCAGACCATCGGCCGGATCGTCATCCATCCCTCGAATCCCGAGATCGTCTACGTGGCCGCCTCCGGACACGAATGGACCTATAACCCGGACCGGGGCGTCTTCAAGACCAGCGACGGCGGCAAGACCTGGCAGAAGATCCTGTACACGAGCGACAAGGCCGGCGCCATCGACCTGGTCATGGATCCCAAGGACAGCGAGGTTCTCTACGCCTCGCTCTGGAACCGGGTCCGGCGCCGCTGGAGCGACCCGGTCCCGAGCGGCGAGGACGGGCTGTTCAAGTCGACCGACGGCGGAAAATCCTGGAAGCCGTTGACGGCCGGCCTTCCCGACACGGTTTATACGGGACGGATCGGGATCGATATCGCCCGCAGCAATCCCAACGTCCTTTACGCCTTCGTCGATAATCACACCCCGGGCCGCGAACCCCGCCAGGGCGAGCTCGATTCATACGGCCGCCAGAAGACCGAGCGGGTCCCGACCGGCGCCGAGGTCTACCGCTCGGACGACAAGGGCGAGAGCTGGCGCAAGGTCAGCCCCTCCGATCCGCGCATGGAACAGTTCTCCGGGACCTACGGCTGGGTGTTCGGCCAGATCCGGGTCGACCCCAACGACGAGAACACGGTCTACATCATGGGGCTGAGCCTGGCCAAGTCGAGCGACGGCGGCAAATCCTTCAGGAACCTCTATTTCGCCGGCCTCCACGGCGACCACCACGGCCTGTGGATCGACCCCGCCGATTCCCGCTACCTGATCAACGTCAACGACGGCGGCGTCAACGTCTCCTACGACGGCGGCGAGACCTGGCGCGACTTCCACACCCACCATCCGCTCATCCAGTTCTACAACATCGCCTACGACATGGACAAACCGTTCCACGTCTACGGTTCGGTCCAGGACCACGGCACCTACAAGGGGATCGTCTCCTACCGGCCGACCCGCGAGGACGGGATGGGCCGCCGCGTCTCGGGCTGGGAACCCTGCCCCGGCGGCGAAGGAACCCACATTGCCGTCGACCCGACCGACTCCAACATTGTCTACTCCTCGTCGTTCTACGGCCGCCTGATGCGCTCCGAGCTCAAGAACGGCCGCTGGGAGACGAAGGACATCGCCCCCAAAGCCGGCCCGGGCGAGCCTCTCCTGCGCGGGCAATGGCTGGCGCCGACCATCCTCTCCCCCCACAATCCGATGATCGTCTACCACGGCTTCCAGTACCTCTACCGCTCGCTCGACCGCGGCCAGACCTGGGAGCGGATCAGCCCCGACCTCAGCTATAACGATCCGGACAAGCAGGGCAAGTGGCCGTTCGCCATCCCCTACGCCTGCTTGACCGCCGTCTCGGAGTCCCCCTTCAAATTCGGGCTCCTCTACGCCGGGACCGGCGACGGCCGGGTCTGGATCACCAAGAACGGCGGCGAAGCCTGGACCGAGATCACGGCCGGCCTTCCCTACAATAAGCACGTATCGCGGCTGGTCGCCTCCCAGTACGATCCGGCGACCGTATACCTGACCCTCAACGGCCGGCGCGACGACGACTTCGCCGACTACGTTTACAAGTCGACGGACTACGGCAAGACCTGGGTCGACATATCCGGAAACATCCCGGGCGGCCCGGTCAATGTCATCCGCGAGGACCCCAAGAACAAGTCCGTCCTCTACGTCGGGACCGACCTCGGCGTTTATACGACGATCGACGGCGGCGCTATCTGGCATTACTTGGGGAGCGGACTCCCGAATACCTACGTCTGGGACCTCTTCGTCCATCCTCGGGACAATTCCCTGGTGATCGCGACCTTCGGCCGCGGCGTTTGGGTCATCGAAAACGTCGCCCCCGTCCAGAATTACAAGGGGCAATAAAGGAGTTGCCGCCGTGAAGCGAATCGCCGTGCTAACCAGGGACTGCGCCGGAGTCAACGCCGCCATCCGGGCCGTGGTCCGGACGGCCGCCGGCCGCGGCGTTGGAGCCCTGGGCATCCTCAAAGGCTACGAGGGGCTCATCGACGGGCTGACTGTGCCGCTCACCCGGCGGTCGGTCTCCGGGATCATCAACCTGGGCGGGACCATTCTCAAGTCGGCGCGCTGCGAGCGCTTCTTGAGCGCCGATTGGAGAGGACGGGCTGCCGAGACCGTCCGCCGGCTCGGAATCGACGGGCTTATCGTCATGGGCGGCAACGGCTCTCTTCACGGGGCACATCTGCTGCATGTCGAAGCCGGCGTCCCGGTCGTCGGGATTCCGGCCACCATCGACAACGACATCAACGGCGTCGACCTGGCTTTGGGAGCGGACACGGCCGTCAACGTCGCCCTCGACGCCCTGGACAAGATCCGGGACACGGCGACCAGCCTCGAACGCATCTTCGTCGTCGAGGTCATGGGCCGGGATTGCGGTTACATCGCCCTCCAGGTCGCCCTGGCCGGCGGCTGCGAAGAGGTCCTGATTCCGGAGCGCGACTACGACCCGGACAGAATCTGCGCGGATATCAAGGCCGGAAACGCCGAAGGCAAGGTCAGCTGGATCATAATCGTCGCTGAGGGCAAAGCCCGGGCCGAGGACGTCGCGCGGGCCATCACCGACAGGACCGGGTTCGAGACGCGCGTAGCCGTGCTGGGGCATATCCAGCGGGGCGGACGTCCGACCGCGTTGGACCGGATCATGGCCGCCCGTCTCGGCCGGGCCGCCGTCGACGCCCTTCTGGAAGGCTGCACGGACTGCTGCGTCCGTCTCAGGAACGGCGTCCTGGATCTCTGGCCCTTGGACAAGGCCGTCCTGCCCAAAACGACGCCGGTCGAAAGCGACTACCGGCTGCTCAAACTTCTCTCTTAGCTTGGACCTCGGCCGGCAAACTCCAGGAATAGACTCTCGAGGTCCTTTCCCGTTTCGCGGACGCGTCCGTACTCGTCGTGGAATACGATCTCTCCCCGGCGAATGATGATGACATCATCGCAGATCTTTTCCATCTCGGAAATGAGATGGGAGCTCAGAAGGAGGGTCCGGCCTTGACGCTTGAGATCGAGGAACAGGTCGCGGACGCTCTTGATGGCCACGGGGTCGAGCGCCGTGAAGGGTTCGTCGACGATCAGGAAGTCGGGGTCGAGGATCAGACTCTGGAGATAGGAGAATTTTTTGTGGTTGCCCAGGGAATAGGTCCGGACCGTTCTCTCCAGGAGGGCTTGCTCGAAGTTCAACAGCCGCGCGTATTCTCGAACCCGGGATTCGAGATCGCTCCGGGACAGGGAGCCGGCCCGGGCCGTGTATTCGAGGAGGCGCGCTCCCGTCAGCCAGGGGCTGAAGGCCGGCTGTTCGGGGACATAGCCGATGCGCTCGGGTCGTTTCTCGATGGCGCCGGCGTCGGGCGTGAGGAATCCCAGGATCAGCTTGATCGTCGTCGTCTTCCCGGCCCCGTTCTCGCCCAGGAAAGCCGTCAGGGCCGCGCGGCGCAGGACGAATGTCGCGTTCCGGACCGCCTCGACTTTCCGGTATCGTTTCGAGACTCCGCTGAGTTTTAGGATATCTTCGCTCATCGCCGCTCCAATTCCAGGCGGCCGACTTTATAGCGCTGGAACCCCCAAAGCGCGGCGGCCAGGAGCAGGAACTCCAAGCCGTAGAGGACGAACCGCGATTTGATGAGGAGATTGGGGATGACGGCCGCGACTCCCATGAACCCGAGCCTGGCGCCGAAATCGGGAAACGCCCCCGTCTCCAGGTAGGTCATGAAGCCCCCCTGTCGATTGAGGGACATCATCTGCCAGACGAAGACGACGGCTTGAGCGACGACGACGATCATGGCGTTCGACCCGCCTTTGAGGAAAAGGCTGAGCGTGTTCCCCAACAAGACGAAATAGATCCCGACGGCCAGGGCCATCAGAAAAAGCGGTATGGCCGTCTTCGCCGGAAACGCTCCGTTGACGGCCATCGGAACGGCGAGGACGACGGCGAGCCCCGATACAAAAGCCGCGGCCGCTCCGGCGACCACCCGGTTCTTCATCAGAAGGTAGGTTTTATACCCTCCGTCGACGAAGAGGACGTTCTCGAGACTCCCGGAATCGACCTCACCCCTGATCATGTCCTGGGTCAAGAACAGGAAAAAATAGGGACTCAGGCCCAAGAAGGCCTCAAAGGCCGTCTTGTTGGAATCCTTGATCCAGAATATACCCACGACGACGAGGAGGGCCGCCCCGGCCACCCAGGTGACTTTGGATGAGACGAGCTTCCTCAGGATGAGGCGGCTGTAGACCGCCCGGCGTTCCGCATCAACCATTTCTCGCGTTCCTCCCTTCGTGACTTGAAATCCAAAAGACCATTATCTTTAAACACCACCCGGCCGTTGTCAAGGATGACGACGTACGGCTCCAGGTCCACTTTATGGGCCCTGAAAAGCTTTTTCCCCGCGTCCCGGACAACGGGACGGCGATAGGCATACTTCTCAAGGAAGGTCCGGAGGGCGGACTCGGGGTCCCGCGTGACGCCCACCACTTCGGCCTCCAGCCCGTTTTTTTCGACGAAATACCGGACCTCGAACAGATCGTCGAAACAGACCGGACAGGCGGTCGAGAAAAAGACAAGTACGAGGGGCCGCCCCGGATCGAGAGCGACATCCGTCAACGCGCGATAGACCTGGAGTCCCCCGGCCGTATCGGATGTCTGGCCCCAGGATCGGGGCGAGACTAACGAAAGACCGATAGCGAGAAAGGCAATCAGGCTCATTTCCGGCCCGCCTCGAAAACTCGCAAAACGTTGTCGGTGTCCACGGCATAAAACCGACCTTCCTCCGGAAGAAACTTCTTCACGGAAACGGGAAGAACAAGGACTTCCAGAACGCGCCCATCCTTGCCGACGGCCAGGACTTCCCTGCCCGGCCCGATGTCTCCATCCTCCATGTTATCGGGAACGACGAGATAGAACCGGCCCTCCCCGAACGCGGCGGTCCAGAAGAAACAGGACATCGTCCGCGGCCCCCCGGGAAGAGGCAGGACGGCTTTTTTGGGAGCGAAGCGGGGATCGACCTCGGTTTTAGCAAGGAGAGTTCCCGTCCCGGCAAAGTGATAGAGACGGCGGTCGTCATTCTTTTTCACGACGGAGAATCCTCCGTCATGAGTCTTCATCAGGGTCATTTGATTGAGCAATGTGTCCAGGACCCGATCGGAGGTCAAGACGATGTCCATCGCCTCCCAGAGGAGCTTTCCCTTCCCATCATAGCAATGGATGAGATTCTCTTTTTCCGCGGAATCAACAGGCAGGTGCGACACGATAATCCTGTCCTCGCCGAGAACGGCGATCTGCTCCGGACTCTCCCTCAGCCGGAATCCGCTCAGATACCGGCCGTCCAGGCTCAATATCTGAATCCTCTTATTAGACGAATCGGCCACATAGATTTTCTCATCATAAAAATCGACCGCATGGGGAAAGTCGAATTCCCCGGGGCCTTGGCCGGGCTTACCTATCTCGCGGAGATAATCGCCGTCTCCGGAATACACCCGGATGACGCCGTCGCGTGCGTCCACGACATAGATTTTTCCCCCATGCGCCGCCAGGTCGGTCGGCAGCGAAAACACGGCGCGGTCGTCGTTAACAAGGTCCGGACGGACGTCCTTGACCGCGTTCCGGGGCCAGGAAGACTTCATCACCGCAATTCCCTCGAATCCAACCCCTAAAAGCAGCCCGAGTCCTAAAATTCTCATGAGTCCCTTTTTCATGGTTTTTCTCTCTTCGATTATGTCATTGTAATTAAAGATGATACCGGGGCTCCCCACGAAAAAGAGAGCCCCGGCTTTGTTTTCAGATGCAGAAAATCACGCACGCCACGTATTTGAAATCACATTTGGTCAGCATCCACGCCGTTTTAATGACGCCGACGTTGCTGGCCAGCGCTTCCTGCCGGCAAACAAGATAGGCATCTCGGCATGGCGTATCGGATGCCAACGACTTTGGAGGATTGACGACCGCCATGGACGCCAAGAATAACGACACCAGCACTAAAGCCGCGACTTTTTTCATTCTTCGACTCCTTTCACACCATCATTCCTTTAACCGGGGGCCCTCCGTCAAGGACGGAGGGCCCCATCCGTTCTCTTGCCCTAGATCTGCCTAATTCGCGTGGTAGAGGCAGACCCCGAAACCCAGGTCGCAGGCTGTCAGCATGAGCGTCATCCTGAACCAGCCGGCGTCCGAGCCAAGTGCCAGCTGCCGGCAGCGCGAATGATTGTTGTAGCAACCATCCACGCTGACGGCGCCGGCGGTTTGCCGCGGAAAGAACAGGGCCGCGGAGAACAGCACGAGAAACACGAGAGCGAGAGAAACCGTCCGTTTCATTGGACCTCCTTTCGCCCCGCTTATTTGCAAGCTCCGTGCCAGTCTCTTCCGTCTTCAGGATAGAATTGAATCGCCCGGCAACAGGCTAATCCGTAAATTCCGAGACGATCGCGAAGGATCGACTCCAGATGGACACAGTCACACTTTGAGACCCCCCTCGCTAACTCCTTCCCGCGGATGGAATTAGCCCCGTCCGCGGGACACACTATGTCACGGTGATGTCACACCGCGATCTATCCGCTCAGCCGCGCTTTAAAGCCAGCGGCAGTTTCATTTTATTTTTCTTCGCGCAGAGGACGGCTTCCTCGTAGCCGGCGTCGGCATGGCGGGCGACGCCCAGGCCGGGATCCACGGTCAGGACCCGGGCCAGCCGCCGCGAAGCGGACGCCGTCCCGTCGGCGACGATGACCATACCCGCGTGGATGGAGAGGCCGATCCCGACCCCTCCTCCATGATGGACGGACACCCACGAAGCGCCGCTGACCGCGTTCAGGAGCGCGTTCAGGATGGGCCAGTCGGCGATGGCGTCCGAACCGTCCCTCATGCCTTCCGTCTCGCGGTTGGGGGAGGCGACCGATCCCGTGTCGAGATGGTCCCGGCCGATCACGATCGGCGCGCTGATTGTTCCCTTTTTGACAAGACGGTTGATAACCTCGCCGAAGCGGGCCCTCTCGCCGTAACCCAGCCAACAGATCCGGGCCGGCAGTCCCTGGAATTGGATCCGCTTCCGCGCCTTGCGGATCCAGCGTTCCAGACCCTCATCCTCCGGAAACTCTTTGAGGACGGCCTCGTCCGTCGCGTAGATGTCCTGGGGCTTCCCCGACAGGGCCACCCAGCGGAACGGCCCCTTGCCCAGGCAGAACAGAGGCCGGATATATTCCGGCACGAAGCCGGGTATGTCGAAGGCGTTTCCGACTCCGGCCTTCAGGGCCTGCCCGCGCAGGTTGTTCCCGTAATCGAAGGATTTGGCCCCCCGCTTCCGGAGCTCGAGCATGGCCTGGACGTGGACGGCCATGGATTGATACGACCGCCGGATATAATCCCGGGGATCGACCGCGCGCAGGCGGAGGGCCTCCTCGTAGGAAATCCCATGCGGCACATAGCCGTTGAGCTCGTCGTGGGCCGAGGTCTGGTCGGTGAGTATGTCCGGCGTGATCCCCCGCCTGACGAACTCGGGCAGGATGTCGGCCGCGTTGCCGAGGAGAGCGATGGACAGCGCCTGCCCTTTCCGCTTGGCCTCGGAAGCGAGCTTCAGCGCCTCGTCCAGGTTCCCGACCATGGTGTCCACATATCGGGTTTCAAGCCGGCGCCGGATCCGGTCCCGGTCGACCTCGACGACGATGGCGACGCCGTCGTTCATGGTCACGGCCAGGGGCTGCGCCCCGCCCATGCCGCCCAGGCCGGCCGTAAGCGTCAGGGTTCCCTTGAGGGTCCCGCCGAAATGCCCGCGGGCCACGGCGGACAGGGTTTCGTAGGTTCCCTGGAGGATGCCCTGGCTTCCGATGTAGATCCAGCTCCCGGCCGTCATCTGGCCGTACATGGTCAATCCCATCGCTTCCAGACGGCGGAACTCGTCCCAGGTCGCCCAGTGGGGGACGAGGAGGGCGTTGGCGATCAGGACCCGGGGAGCCTCCTCGTGGGTTTTAAAGACGGCGACCGGCTTCCCGGATTGGACGATCAAGGTTTCATCGTTGTCCAGCTTTTTGAGGGAGGCGACGATGGCCCGGAAACATTCCCAGTTGCGGGCGGCCTTACCGGTCCCGCCGTAAACGATCAGGTCCCGGGGCTTCTCGGCGACGTCGGGGTCGAGGTTGTTCATGAGCATCCGGAGCGCGCCTTCCTGAGACCAGCCCTTGGTGTTGAGCCTTGTCCCGCGCGGCGCCCGGACCGGTTTGTATATCGATGTCTCCGTGGTGATCATCGGGTCCTCCTCACATTTATTAGGTGAACAAAATATATATCACGGCTCCCAAGACGATATCAAAATTGCCATGTAAAAAACCTGAATGGGAGCGAGGCTTTTCGGCCGCATCCCCTACGATTCGAGCTCGGAGAGGATGGTGGCGAAATAGACGGCCGGCGGCGTGATTCGGGTATAGTAGGCGGTCTTGACCCGATCGGCATAGCGGACGAAATAACGGAAATCCTCCTCGGTGCTCCAGTTCCCCTCGTTGAGCATCTCCAGGATGTTCTTGAGAATGACCAGGTTCATGATGTCGAGGGTAAAGGCGGGAAGCTGACAGTCCTCGTTCTCGCACATCCGGACGCCGCGCAGGATGACCTTGCGCAGGGCTTCCTGGCGGTTGACGATTTCCTGTTTGACGAAAAACTGGTCCTTGGACGATTTGGTCCGGCCGATCTTCTCGTAGAGAAGGCGGGTCGCCTCGAGGCTGTCGCCGATGGCGGCGACGATGAATTCGCCGTCCAGCAGGACCTTATCGTCCTTCTGGAAATAGCGCATCTCGCCGGCTTGGTCGGTCGGATCGTACTTCAAGTACTGCTTCAAGACGTCGAGGACGGCTTCGTCCTTGGGCTTGCCGGCTTTTCCGGTTTTATCGGGGGCGGGTGCGGAAGCGGGCGCCGGCGCGGGCTTAGGCTCCGGCCTCGGCTCTGGTTTGATCTCCGGATTGGCCGGGGCCGGGGAGGCCGGTTTGGAGGGGAGAACCGCGGGCTTCGATTCCAAGTCCACGATGATCTTTTGGAACCAAGCCAGCTCCCCTTCGACGTCGAGCTTGAGTTCGTCCGAATCCTGGCGCTCCGGAAGCTGGACCGTAATCTCGAAGTTTTCGGGGATCTCCTTCTTGAGCATGACCGTCCTCTCCTCGACGGCCCCGCGGAGGTCGCGGAATTTCTTGTTCTGTCGGTCGACTTCCCGAAGACTCGTTGCGGCCGCCAGGGCCGACTTGGCGATTTCGGCCCGGCACTGCTCGATCCGATTCAAATGCTCCTGGATCCGCCCCTGGAGCTCGGCTCGGGCTCTTTCGTAGTCGGCGACGAGGGCCTCGTATTTCCTGATTTCCTCGCGATCGCGCTCGAACTCTTTTTCGACCCGGGAGATTTCGTCGGCGGCGTCCTTCCGTTCCTTGAGTATCTTCTCCTGGAGCTTCTTCTCGATCTGCTCTTTGCGGCCGGACTTGAGCCGTTCGATCTCATCCTCGATCTCTTTTAGGACGGAGGTCGGATCCCTATACCGCCCCTTGTCATCCGCCATAGAAAAACTCTCCCTCGATTCGGATTTCTCTCCCCCCTTAGGGGGTCTGGCCCTAAAATAAAAAAACCCGTGTTTACTATCTTCCGGAAGGCCCCGCAAGACAATCCCCTTTCTCGACGATAGCCTGGGGGATTTTTATTCAGATTCCCTCACCTATAACGACTAATCGCCGGCCGGCCCGGGCCGAACCGGAGCGCGACGGGTAGAAACGTCTTGAAAACTCCGTGTAAAAACGGTATAAAGGTCGAGATGGAAAGGCTGATGAGCCCCAAAAAGTTCCTCATCGTCGAGCGGGATCCCGAACGAAGACAAACGCTGGCCCGGACGCTCGGCCGCCTCGGAGCCGAAGTCCTCTCCCTCCCCGTCTTTCCCGCCCCGAAGCTCGATTCCCACCTTCGCGACGGTCTCGACCTTCTGGTGGCCGATGTCCGCCTGTTCAGCAACGACCGGTTTCGTTCGATCCAAGCCCTCAAGAAGTCCTACCCCCGCCTGAGCGTCCTCCTTCTCGCCGATAAAAACGATAATCCGCTCGCCCTCCGTCTCCTCCGGGACGGCGTCATCGACGCCGTCGCCTGTCCCGACAACGACCTCCACATCGTCTCCGCGGCGCTCACCGTAGTTCAGAAAAAGGAACTCGAGGAAAAGCTCGAAGAGGTCAAAAAGCGCTTCCGCAAGCTTAAGGCCGAGGAATCCCGGAGTCTTCACAAGGCGCTCGAACTCGAGGAAGTCTACGACACGACCATCGAGAACCTGATGACGGCCCTCGACCTCCGCGACGTCGAGACCTTCGGCCATTCCCAGACGGTCGCCAAGTACAGCCAGGTCCTGGCCGGGATCCTCGGCATTCGGGAGAAGACGGCCCTCGACCACATCCGGAAGGGCGCCCTCCTCCACGACATCGGGAAGATCGCCATCCCCGACATCATCCTCAAGAAGCCGGGCTCGCTCAACGGCGACGAATGGGATAAGATCCGCCTCCACCCGGCCCTGGGCTTCGGGCTCATCCGGGAGATCAAGCTCGTCCAGGAGGTCGGGAACATCATCCTCCATCACCACGAACGGTACGACGGGGAGGGATACCCGAGCGGCCTCAAGAAGGACCTCATCCCGCTCGAGGCCCGGATTTTCGCACTGGCCGACGCCTTGGACGCCATCACCTCCCACCGGCCCTACCGGAAGCCCCGCGACTTCAAGGCCGCCCTGCGGGAGATCCAGAAAGCGCGCGGCAGTCAGTTCGATCCCGTCGTCGTGGACGCCTTCTGCTCGCTCGAGCTCGGGGAATGGGAGAAGATCCGCTACGAAACGACCAGCATCCTGACTTGCATGGAAGTGTTTTCGGATCTCAGGAATCTATAGGGCGGCGATTCAAGTGTTCTTCTAGATGCGTCGGGCGGTCACGACGCGGGGGATTCCCGCCAGGTCCGGGCGGCAGGCGACCTCGGTCCAGCCCGGACCGAATAACCTGAGGATGGGCGCCGATTGGCCCGCGCCGATTTCGAGGACGAGTCGGCCGCCGGGCCTCAAAAAGGCCGGCGCTTCCGCCACGATCCTCCCGATGACCTCGAGGCCCGAAGGCCCGGCCAGGAGCGCCCCCGCCGGCTCATGGTCGCGGACGCCCGGCGCGAGCCCCTCCCAATTGGCGCGGGAAAGGTAGGGAGGGTTCGATACGACGACATCGCAGCATTCCCTCAAGCCGCGTTTCGCCAGAGGAGCGAACAGGTCGCCCCTGAGGAAAGCGATATTGGCGGACCCGAGACGCCCGGCGTTCCGGCGCGCCGTCCGCAGGGCCCGGCGGGAGATATCCGTGGCGATGATCCGGGGTTGAGGGCGTTCGGAAGCCAAGGCCAGGGCGATCGCCCCGCAGCCGGTGCCGATGTCGGCGATGACCTGATCCGGCCGCGCGGACAGGGCGAGAACGGTCTCGACCAGGAGCTCGGTCTCGGGACGCGGGATGAGGACTCCCGGCCGGACCTCGAGGGGGAGCGACCAGAATTCGCGAATCCCGGTCAGGTAGGCCAACGGGACGCCCCGGCGGCGCCGCCGGACGAGCCCGAGGAAGCGCCCCGCGGCCCTCCCCGGGATGACGGCCTCAGGCCTGGTATGGAAGATCTCCTCGGTCAATCCGGCCGCGTGGATGAGGAGGACCTTGGCGTCCAGGAGGGAGCTTTCCGAATCCGCCAGGAGCGAGGCCCCGCGGCGATGGAGTTCCCCGATCGTTCTCAATTAGATATCGAGCTCGCGGGAGCGGGAGGCCGCTCCGGTCTTTTGTCCCAGCAGCTGGGCCTGACGGAAGAGGACGATGCTCTTCGTGATGTCTTCGAGGTCGCCGTCGAGAACGGTCTCGAGGTTGTGCCAGCTCCGGTTGAGGCGGTGGTCGGTCACGCGGGACTGGGCGAAGTTGTAGGTCCGGATCTTCTCGCTCCGTTCGCCGGTCCCGACCTGGGACTTGCGGCTTTCGGCGATCTCCTCATGCTGTTTGCGTTGGGCGATGTCGAGGAGACGGGAGCGGAGGATCTTGAGGGCTTTTTCCTTGTTCCGGTGCTGGGATTTTTCGTCCTGGCAGGAGACGACCAGCCCGGACGGCTTGTGGGTGACGCGGATGGCCGTGTAGTTCCGGTTGACGCTCTGCCCCCCCGGCCCGGAGGCGCCGAACGCATCGATCCGAAGGTCGTTGGGATCGAGCTTGACGTCGATCTCGTCGGCCTCGGCCAGGACGGCGACCGTCACCGTCGAAGTGTGGATACGGCCGCTGGATTCCGTCTTGGGGACGCGTTGGACGCGGTGGACGCCGCTCTCGTACTTGAGGACGGAGTAGACCCTCTTCCCCTTGATCAGGGCGATCGCCTCCTTGAAGCCCCCAATCGGGGATTGGCTCGTCTCGACGATCTCGAACTTCCAGCCCTTGGATTCGGCGAAGCGGCTGGACATGCGGACGAGGTCCTGGGCGAACAGAGAGGCCTCGTCGCCTCCGGCGCCGGCACGGATTTCGAGCAGGACGTCTTTCTCATCGAGGGGATCCTTGGGGAGAAGAAGGACCCGGAGCTCCTCCCCGATCCTCACTTCGCGGAGGGTCAATTCTTCGAGCTCCGCTTGGGCGAGTTTGTGGAGGTCGGGATCGGCCTGGGGGTCGGCGACGATGTCCCGGGATTCCGCCAAGCTCTTCCGGACCCGCTTCAGATCCTCGTACTTGCGCACGACGGGCTCCAGCTCGGCCCGTTCCTTGGAGACGTCCTTGAGTTTCTTGGGGTCGGCCAGAAGGGCCGGATCGGACAGGGATAGAGTCAGACGGCGAAATTTGTCCTCAAGACCGTTCAACTCGTCGAGCATCGCGCTTACTTAGTCTTGGTCTCACCGTACTTCTTCCTGAACTTCTCGATGCGGCCGGCGCTGTCGATGAACTTCTGCTTGCCCGTGAAGAAGGGATGGCACTGGGAGCAGATCTCGACCCGTATTTCTTTCTTGGTCGAGCGGGTCTTGAAGTTACTTCCGCAGGCGCAGACAACCAGGCACTCGCCGTATTCGGGATGGATTTTCTTCTTCATCGCGGTCTCACTCCTCTGTCAGGACGCGGTATTATAACAGATTTAGCGGCAAAACAAAACTGCCGCCGGCAATGGGTATTTTCTTCTTTATTATGTACAACTTAGGACAGCCCGGCCGATCCGTCGATCAGTCGGTCGTGGGGCCGATCTCGGCGGATTTCCGGTAAAACGTCTCCCAGTCGATCGTGAACCGGAACTCGGGAAGGGCCTTGCGGACGGCGTCCTTGTAGTCCCGGGAATCGAACAGATCCTTGAGGAAGCGATTGAGGGGAAAAATCTGCTCCTCGGCCTTCCACTCGTAGGGCGTGCCGTCCTCGCGGAGGAGGCAGTTGAGATGGATGATCCAGGCCAGCTGCTTCCAGGGAACGTCGCGGAACGTCCGCCGGAGGGCGAACACCTCGGCCTGCTTTTCCGGATTGACGAAGGCGAAGTAACGCGAGAACAGAAGGGAATTGTGGAAATAGGCCGGAAACGCCAACAGGGCGTCCTTAGCGGTGACCCTGGCCAGGTAAACGAACAGATCCATGACCTTCTTCCCGATGTTGAGGCCGGGATGGAGCTGTCCGGGCAGCGGAGTCTTGCGGAGGCCGAATTCCTGGGCGGGATTCTGAAGGGTCAGCCACTCGAGCCTAAGGCATTTCTGCTCGGGGAAAGGCCGGCCCAGGAGCACTCCCCCGGCGGGCCGAAACAGGCCTTCCCGGATTTTAAGGTCGACGATGAGGTTCCGGGGAGTCGCCTCCCTGAGGTAAATCTGGAATCGCTGGAGCGGGTACGCCGAAGAATCCAGGTTGAAAGCGAGAGGCCAAAGTCTCCGTTTGCGGGCCTCGCGCAGGAAGTTCTTTTTGCCCAGGACGGCGACGACCTCGGACAGGGAATAGCTCCCCAGGAACAGGGCGCTCCCTTTTTCCTCGGCCAGGTGGCTGAAGAGCTCGGTCTCGCCGACGAGAGGCGTTCCCTCCCAAAACGGCTTCACTTTAGACGTCGTCTTCGCCTTCTTCGCCACGTGTTTTCCCTCGAGAAGCTTGAGCGCCATTGTAAGCGAAACGGCCCGCCTCCGCAAGCCCTTTCAATAATTCGGGGGACACATCACTTAATTATTTTGCAAGACGAGACATTGCCTGATACAGAGACCATGCAGGTGGCGTCATTGATTGTGTAATTCCAAAGTCAGGATCAGTCAATGTCGAGATTTGCACGCATCGTCGTTCCCGGAGTACCCCATCATGTAATACAGCGAGGGAATAGACGGCAGGAAGTTTTTTTTTCAGATTTCGACAAAGCCCTCTACCTCGATATCCTAACCAGGAACATCAAGAATACGGGTCTTGAGATCTGGGCTTATTGTCTTATGAATAACCATGTTCATCTGGTTGCTGTCCCGTCCTCCCCATCCAGCCTTGCCGATGGAATCGGAAGTACGCATAAGGAATACACAAGAAAAATCAACATGAGGGAGGGATGGAAAGGCTATCTTTGGCAGGGTCGCTTTTTTTCATGTCCTATGGACGATACTTATCTTTATTCAGCTGTGAAATACGTGGAGTGCAATCCAGTCAGGGCCGCAATCGCGAAACGCGCGGAAGAATATCATTGGTCGAGCGCGCGAGCCCATATCCATCGCATTAAAGACTCGCTTCTGACGGATTTCCCTTTGTATCAGAAGTTTCCCGATTGGTCGCACTATTTAAGGACAGAAGAGTCACCCTCTGTCCTCGACAAAATGAGAAAACATCTTCGCACCGGAAGACCCTTAGGAGACAATGCTTTCCTTGCCAAGATTGAGAAGATGACGGGACGGACGTTGATTAAAGTAAAGCCCGGCCCAAAGAAAGATAAGTGATGTGTCTCAATAACTAGGGTCTGCTGAAAAATGATTCTTGGAGCTGGGCGAGCGCGTGGGTTGCGTCCAAGCCGGGACACGGTGGCATCTTCTCGGCTCCGGACTTCATTTTTCTCACGCTCGCTTCAGCGCCGTCCTCAAGTTCATCGCCAGCAAGCTCGCCCGCACCCAGACTTCCGAGGTTTCTTCTCCTTTATACCTGACGCGGGACAAGCCGAAGTGCTCTTTGCCATGTCCGAACGCACCCTCGATCCGATTCCGTTCTTTTTGTTTCTTCTTAAACCACCGGTCAGGCCCCGGCGTCTTCGCCCTCCGGCCCAGCGCTTTGAACGACGGCCGAACGCCCAACCTTTCCAGGTCCGCCCGGTTTGTCCGCGTCCCGTATTTCGTGTCCCCCACGAAGTACGGAGGAAGCTTGCCGAACCGCTCCGCGTACGCCATGAGGTGCCGGGCCACATGCTCCGACTCGTTGAACGCCTCGTGCTTCCAGCAATCCAAGAACAGGAAGCCGTCCACGTGTGTCAACGCGCCCCTCGCCCCGAATTCCGTCTCCTTCCCTTGCTTGCCCGTCTTGATCGGCCTCACATACGGCCGATACAGGCTCACGATCCGGCCCGAGATCCGATTCGTTCTTGTCCTATACATCTCCCACTGTTGGCGGAAGATTTCCTTGGAAACAGCCAGCCATTCGAGGATTTTCTTCTTCACCCTCAGGGTTCCCTGAAGGAAAGTCTCCAGTTGGCGGATGTTGCGCCGCACATACTGCAACATCGCCTTCTTGGCTCTGGCGATGATCTTCTTGGTCTTCCGCTTGGTCTTGCTGAACCGGAGATACTCTTTCTCCGCTTTCCGTCGATACGTCCGGACCTTACCGCCCAATCGCTTGATCGTCCTGACCAGCCAGCGCCGGACGTCATTGAGAAGCCCGACGTCGGTCGGGAACTTGATCTCCTCCGGAAAGACCGTCGCGTCGGCCAGCAGTCCCCGGGGCCGGATAATCCCCCGCTCGATCAACACGGCATACGTCGTTTTCTCCAGCTGCCGGAAAAACTTCGGCCCCAGACGTTTTCTCGCCTGCGTCAACGTGCTCGAGTCGATCGTCGCCGCTGTGGCCATGGAGTGGAACCCGCAGAACGCCTGCATGTAAGGGTTCTCCATGACCTCGGCAATGATCTCGCGGTCGCTGAGCTTGGTCATGTGCTTGAGCAAGAGAAGCCCCAGGATGAGCTGGGCGTCTTTGGCCGGCCGCCCGATGTCGGAAAAGTACTTGAGATATTCGAACTCAAGCTCGTCCCAAGGGATGAACTCTCGGATGCGAAGCCAACGGTTCCGTTCATCGAGGCTGCCCCCGAAGGGGAAAAGCTCGGGGAAGAGAATCTGAGTTTTACGGTCTTGGGGCTTGTACATGACGCGGATCTCCGTGTGGAAGTGCACGGTTTTCGAGGGGGTGTCCGTAAAAATCGTGCATTTGAAGCCTGGATCAATCCGCAATATCTCATACATTTACAATGATGTCAATTGCTTACGGAATGTTAGGGGGTTTTTCAGCAGACCCTA
>JALHUR010000028.1 GCA_022867325.1 Candidatus Aminicenantota bacterium
ACGATCGCCGCCCTCTACCCCGAAGTCTTCAAGTGTGTCGGCTGCGGCACGTGCACCCGGAGTTGTCCCATGGACATCGACGTCCTGGGTTATATCTCGAAGGCCATCCAGGGCGACATCGCGGCCGTGGCCGAAGGCTCCTTCGACTGCGTCATGTGCGGCCTGTGCGCCGCCCGCTGCCCGGCCGAAGAGGTCCAGTTCAACATCGCTATCCTGGCCCGCCGCCTCTATGCCCGGCATCTCGTCCCCAAGGCCGGGCACCGCGAAAAGGCGGTCAAGGCCGTGGAAGACAAGGCGTTCGACAAGACCCTCCAGGAGCTCAAGAACAAGAGCCTGGACGAGCTCAAGAAGCTCTACAAGAGCCTTGAGATCGAGCCCGAGATGGCCGACGAGTCCTGGACGCCTCAAAATAAGTCCTATCTGGGAGAATGACCCATGCCGTACACCCCTGAACTTCAAGAGCTGATCAAGAGGGTTGAAAAAACGAGGCCGGCCCGCGTCGAGCGGAAACGCGCCGGCGCCGAGTTCACCCCGATGTCCCTCCAAGAACGCGAGGCCATCCTGAAGTACCATCCCGACTTCAAGGAGGAGGGCCGGACGGAGATCCTGGTCGGCCCCAATAAGGGCTACCGGATCGCCAAGGAGATGGTCAACCTCCTCCATGCCAAGAGCCGCCTCGACCCGGACACCATCGATCTCGGCCGCGTCGATTTCGAGACCGACGTCCTCATCATCGGCGCCGGCGGCGCGGGCTCGTCGGCGGCCCTCATCGCCCGGGAGAACGGGGCCCGCGTCCTCATGGCGACGAAGCTGCGCATCGGCGACGCCAACACGATGATGGCCGAGGGCGGCATCCAGGCCGCGACCAAGACCGAGAAGGACTCCCCGTATTTCCATTACCTGGACGCCATGGGCGGCGGGCACTTCAAGAACGACCCCGAGCTCGTCGAAACGCTGGTCATCGAGGCGCCCAAGGTCATGGCCTGGCTGGAAAAGCTCGGGGCGATGTTCTCCAAGTACGAGGACGGGCGCCTCAAGGCCATGCACGGCGGCGGCACCTCCAGGAAGCGCATGCACTACGCCGGCGACATCACCGGCGCCGAGATGATGCGGACCCTCCGCGACGAGGTCAAGAACCACCCCGACGAGATCAAGATCCTGGAATTCTCCCCGGCCGTCGAGCTCATCCTGAACGAGCACGGCGCCTGCGCCGGGGCGGTCCTCTACAACCTCGAGACGGAGGAATACTTCGTCGTCAAGGCCAAGGCCACGGTCCTGGCGACGGGCGGGTCGGGCCGCCTTCACATCCAGAACTTCATGACCACGAACCACTACGGCGCGACCGGCGACGGCCTCGTCCTGGGCTACCGGGCCGGCGTTCCGCTCCGCTTCCTCCACACCGTCCAGTACCATCCGACGGGGGCCGTCTTCCCCGAACAGGCCGAGGGCCTCCTGATCACGGAGAAATTCCGGGGGGCCGGGGCTAACGTCCTCAACATCGACGGCGAGCAGTTCGTCTACGAGCGCGAGCCCCGCGACGTCGAGGCCGCGGCCTTCATCCGGGAGTGCCTAGAGCGGGGCAAGGGCGTGCCGACACCGACCGGGAAATTCGGCGTCTGGCTGGATTCGCCCATGATCGACATCCTCAAGGGCGAGGGCACGGTCCGCAAGGAATTCCCCGGCAAGTGGATCCTGTTCCACCGCT
>JALHUR010000299.1 GCA_022867325.1 Candidatus Aminicenantota bacterium
AGGTATGTATCCCTTCATTGTTGATCTGCCATATCCATTCCTGATTCGTTTCAATGATGGCACGATACTTCTCCTCGCTCTCCCGTAGCTTCTCCTCCGCCCGCTTGCGATCGGTGATGTTCTGCATCGCCCCGATCATGCGCACCGGGCTTCCGTCGGCCTTCCGGACGATGTAACCCCGGTCGTCAACCACCTCATACCGGCCATCCTTGAGGCGGAATCGGTATTGGTCGGACCACGAATGCCGCCCCGAGTCGATGGCCTCGTGAATGCCCGTTCTGACGCGCTCGAGGTCTTCGGGGTGGATCCGGTTTGTCCACGACTCGATGCCCGGCTCGATCTCCTCCGCCCCGTAACCAAACAGCGTTTGGAAATTCTCATTCCACCACAGGGCATTCGTCCGGAGGTCCCAATCCCAGATGGTGTCATACGTGGCGCGATTCGCTAGCCGGAAATGTTCGTAACTCAGCTGCAACTCCTCCTCCGACCGCTTGCGCTCGGTGATGTCACGGTAGAGCGTTTGATATTGCTTTTTGCCGCTCCAAAATAGTTCTTTGCGGGAGACCTGAAGGTGCCTGACCTCGCCGTTTTTCCTCACGATACTGACTTCATATTCGGACGGCGAATCCTCGCCTCGCCGTCTTCTCTCATATCTTTTCTGGAACTCGGCATAGCTCTCAGCCGTGTAGCGTTTCTCCACGGGTGTCGTTCTCAATTCCTCAAGGCTGCTGAATCCATAGATATCCAGGATCGCCCGGTTGGCATATATCGTCTCGCCTTCCGCGGTAACAATGCGTACCCCGAGCGGTGAGTCATCCAGAGAATGCCGGAAGTCCTCTTCGGCCCGGAGCAGCGCCTCCGTCGCCTTGTACCGTTCCCGATAGAAGCGGGTCCTCTGCAAGCGCCAGATCATCCCTACGCCGGCGCCCGCACCGCAGATCAGAACGGCGACGAGCCCGATCATCAGCCATAACCGCGCCCGGAGCGGCGCGAACACTTCGGCGGTGTCCATGCGGGCGACCAGAAACCAAGGAGAATCGGGAATTCCGCGTATGTCGGCGAGTACCGGCACACCGCGATAATCAATGCCTTCCACGATCCCTTCCTGTCCCAGGACCGCCTTCGCGGCGGGGACATCCATTGATGTCAACGGAACACGCAACTTCAGGGCGGTGTCTTTTTGAAACTTGAGCTCATTCAGAAAGAGCGCGTCATTTCCATCCCGGCGGACAAGCAGGGTCTCGGCCGTCAGGCTGGGGATGGGCCAGGCGCTGATATAGGGATAGAGATATGTCGCGGGATCGATGCGCAGCACGAGAACACCCATGGGTTGGCCGCCATCCGACTCTTCGCGGACGGGAATGGCGAGACTCAAATGAATGGGACGATCGGGCGCATCCCGGTGGAAATCCAGAAACGTTATCTTGTCCGAGCTCAGAACCTCGGTAATCTGTTGGAGCACGTGGGACGCCACGGGTGCGGGTGGTGCCTCCGGAACAGCCAACCACTCGATCCCCTGCGCGTCCAGAATAAAAATCCGGTCGCACTGGTAAGCACCCTGAACCCGTCCCAACCAATTGAGGATCAGGCCGCGCGCCTCCGCGTCCGCCGGTTTCTTTAAAAAGCGTCGTACCAACCCGGAAAAAGCCTTGTTCTTGTAAAAGACGGAGGCGTCTCCCATCCGCTCTTTTCGCCATTGGACCAACTGGTCCACTTTCAACTCCGCGATGGAAGAAAGCTGGAGCTCGACCGCGGCGCGGAAATTCTGCTCGAAACGGCCGTAAAAGAAATATCCGGCGGCGACGATGCTCGCCGCCAAGACAAGAAAAAGCAGGAGAAGATAGAGCGAAGGCCGGTGCTCTCTTTGGTCGTGAGATGGCAGGTCTAAACGCGTCGGCGCTTTAGAAGCGTCGGCTGGACGCCCGCCCGGATTCTCTATTGCTTCCAAGGGAGCCTCCCCTCCACTCTCATGAGTTCGAACATCGGATTAATCTGATCGTTTTTCCGGGACAACCGGACTCCGAAAAGACTCGGCTTACGCAACTCTTCTAAAGGTAAGAATACGAGAATCTTAAGTGGACGTCAACCGGAAAACGCCGGACCTGGATATTCGCGGCGTGGCAGGGTAAAATGGCAATTAGAAGAAAATGCCCGGCACTGTAACAAAAATCCGAACGGCGCGTCGCATGCGGGGGCATGCGGCGGGAGCGGCCGTCTTGTTCATCGCTGTGCTTTTAGCGGGCGCTCTGTCCGCAGGGAAGTCGATCGGGACCGGGTCAGAAGCTCGGTTGGTTTCTTCTAGATGTCCCGTCAAACGGGCCAGCGAGACGGAGCCTCTTTTCCTAATAGTTTCCCCCAAACATCCCGCCGGCAGCGTCGAAACGGGGGAATCTTATGCCCTGCTCATCTCTCCCAAACATCCCGTTCCCGGCGGGATCATGCGTGTTCTAGCGGCCGGCGAAAGAGACATCGGGGACGCGCGGATCGTCGTCAACGACCCTTCGGGTCCCCTCGAACCCCGGAAAAACAAAGAGGGCGGCGGGCCTCCTTTCTGGAGGAGCACCGAGTTCCAGCTGGGACCGGAAGGGGGCTACACGGTTTCTCTTGTCGAGCGCCGGAAGACCGTCAAGAGCCTGGAGGTCAGCGTATCGTCAACGGCCCCTCCCCGGAAGCCGACAAGCGCGGTCTG
>JALHUR010000300.1 GCA_022867325.1 Candidatus Aminicenantota bacterium
CGGCTACATGAACGACAAGCAGGTGGCCATCGGCGAATCGACGATCGGCTGCCAGCGAAAGATGGAGAATCCCACGCCCTCGGCCAAGTTCGACATCACGATGCTGACGCTCATCGCCATGGAACGGGCGAACACGGCCCGGGAGGCCGTCCGGATCATGGGCGAACTCGGAGAGAAGCACGGCTACGGCGCCACCGACACCGGCGAGATGCTGGCCGTGGCGGACCCGAACGAGGTTTGGGTGTTCGAGGTCATGCCGGTCGGGCCGCTGTGGACCCCGCAGAGCGGGAAGCCCGGGGCCGTCTGGTGCGCCCAGCGCGTTCCCGACGACGAGGTCAGCGTCTGCCCGAACGAGTCGCGGATCGGCGAGATCGACCTCTCCAAGCCCGATCTTTTCATGGCCTCGCCGAATGTCGTCTCGCTGGCCGTGAGCATGGGCTTCTATGATCCAAAGAGCGGCAAGCCTTTCAACTGGAAGAGGGCCTACAACCCCGACCCCGGCAGCGCCGCCGGCACGAGCGGGGCCCGGGTGCGGCTGTGGCGGTTCCTCGACCTCGTCGCGCCCTCCCAAAAGTTCAGCCCCGAGAGCGAGAACGTGGATTTTCCCTTCTCGGTCAAGCCGGAAAGGAAGCTCTCGGCTTACGACGTCATGCTCATGACCCGGGACAAGTGCGAGGGCACGCCCTTCTGGCCCGGCCGCGGCATCCAGGGCGGACCGTTCCAGAACCCCAACTATCTCCCCTACGGATTCGTGCTCGAAGGGAAAAAGTACGACACCCCGCGCATCATCAGCGTCAACCGGGCCGAATACGTGACGGTCACCCAGAGCCGCGGCTGGCTGCCGGACTCGATCGGCGGGATCGTCTGGCTGGCTTGGGGTGCCCAGGACACCTCCTGCTTCATGCCCCTCTACGCCGGGATGACGTCGATCCCCCGTTCCTTCGAGATCGGGGACCACTGGGAGTTCAACAGGGGTTCGGCGCGCTGGGCCTTCGATTATGTAGACTTCCACACCCAGGTCGTCTACTCCAAGGCCATCGAGGACGTCCGGATAGCCCAAGCCGCCTGGGAAAAACCGGCCGTCGACAGGACGCCCGTCATCGACGCCTTCGCCTTGGACCTCCACAAGAAGGACCCGGAACTCGCCCGCCGGTTCCTTACGGATTACTGCCTCGGGAACGCCGAGCGCGTCATCGGCGCCTGGTGGAAGCTGGGAGACGACCTGCTGGTCAAGTACAATCACCTCTGGATCTTCGATGCCAAGACGCGGAAGCGGAACCCGATGATCTTCCCGGACTGGTGGCTTAAACTGCTCGTGGAGTACAACGGGCTCAAACCCCGGCCAGAAGAGAAGAAATAACCGCACAAGCCCCGCCTCTTCCGTCCGACGCTTGAAACGGGCCTTTAAATTGACAGGAAAGGCCCATAAAGAATATATTATGGGACTAATGCCATTATCATCGATCATACCCATTGGAGGAAGTTAGTGGACACCAAGCCATTCAACGCCTTTGAAATGGCCCAGAAACAGTTCGACGGCGTGGCCGAGAAGCTCGGCCTCGACACCGCGACCCGCGAATTGCTCCGCAATCCCCTGCGCGAGTATCACTTTTCGATCCCAGTCCGCATGGACGACGGAAGCTACCGGGTGTTCAAGGGTTTTCGCGTCCAGCACAACGACGCCCGAGGCCCCTGCAAGGGCGGCATCCGGTTCCACCCGCACGAGACCGTGGACACCGTGCGCGCCCTCGCCATGTGGATGACCTGGAAGTGCGCGGTCGTCGACATCCCG
>JALHUR010000301.1 GCA_022867325.1 Candidatus Aminicenantota bacterium
CCCGGGCCGAAGTGTAGTTCTCGATGCCCTTATCGCGGGAGCGGAAATCCATCATCTTTCGGGAGAGGTTGGTCCGTTGAAGCCCCATCTCCCTGAAGGTCCGGTTGAGGTAGTCAAAGCCCAGGAGATCGATGAGCATGTTCGCGGCCGTGTTGTCGCTCTGGGTCACCATGAGTTCGACGAGCTGTTCAATCGTGTAGGCCGAGCCCGTGGCCCTCGTCCGCAGGACCCCCGAGCCCGCAGCCTTGTCCGACCTCTTCAGCTTCATGTTGTCCCGCAGGGAAAGCTGGCCCTCCTCGGCCGCCTTCAGACAGGCCGCCATGATGGGGACCTTGACCATGCTGGCCGCCGGGAAAAGATTGTCGGGGTTGACCTGAAAGGTCCAGCCGGTGTCCAGGTCCCTGATGACCAGGCCGATTTCCCCCCGGAAAGTCTTCACTCTTTTGCGCACGGCCTCTTCAAGGGCGGTCAACTTCTCTTCCTTGGTCGCAGGGACCGCCTTGACCATGGAAGACGACGGATGACTGACCGCGGACTTTTGCAGGACGAGGGCCGGGCTTGCGGCCATCGCGAAGAGCAGGCAAAAAGCGACGCTTCTTTTCATGATGCAAAAGAGGACACTTTATAACTCGAAAAGCGGTTCCTGTCAACCGGCGGAGTGCGCGCCCCGGCCTTTTCGCCCCGGGGCCGGGATCGAGGGGTCTGATTGGAGCATCCGCATCTGCGCCCTCTTTTCGGCGTAAGTGAGCGGCACATGGACCTTCTCCCCGGTCACAGGGTCCTTTCCCGTGTGATACATGCAGGTCGAACGGGTCATGGGGGTGGGAGTGAAGATCTGGACGCCCTCGACCGGCTTCTCCCCTTCTTCCTCCAAGCGCCTGACGGTCCGGACGAGGGCGCGGGCGTCCGCATCCGTCGTCCCGGGATGAGCGACCAGGAAATAATATTTGAGGTGTTGCCCACGGCCCCCGTTGATCCGCCGGAAGAGTCGCCGAAACTCTTCCAACGGCCGGCCGCTCTTGTTCATGAGCCGCAGGACCCGCGGCGAGACGTGCTCGGGGGCGATCTTCAGGAGCCCCGAGATGTGATGTTCGGAAAGCTCCCGGACGTATTCCTCGCTCTCTAGAGCCAGGTCGTGGCGAATGCCGCTCCGGACGAAGACCTTCTTGACGCCAGGGATGGCCCGCGCCTTCCGCATCAGTTGAATGAGGCGGCGGTGGCTTCGGTCGAGGCGCGGACAGGGCAAGCATTCTTTTCCACGGCAGGCCGAGCGGCAATCCATCCCATACATGTTGGCGGTCGGCCCTCCCAAGTCGTCGATATAGCCTTTGAAATCGGGATGCTTCGTCAGCCGCCGGATTTCGTCCAGGATGGACGCCTCGCTCCGGGATACGATGCGGTCGCCCTGGTGGAAGGACAGAGCGCAGAAGGAGCATCGGCCGAAACATCCCCGATGGGTGACGACCGAAAACTTCGCCATCTCGAACTCCGGGAAGTCCCTGGGGACCTTTCGCGAATAGGGCAGGCCGTAGACCCAGTCCAGATCTTCGGGCATAACCTCCGGCGCCTCGTACTGAAGGACGAACCGGCCGGCGTGAGACTGGGCCAGGTCGCGGCGG
>JALHUR010000302.1 GCA_022867325.1 Candidatus Aminicenantota bacterium
ACCGATTTCAACAGGGCCAAGTCTTTGCAGATCGTGGAGACCGTCCTCGAAGCTCTCAAGAATGCGCTGGCCGCGTCCGAAAAAATCGAGATCCGCGGGTTCGGGAGTTTCAAAGTTGTGGCCAAGAAAACGGGCTTCGGCCGCGACATCCGTCGCAAGAAACAGATCAAGATCACGGAGGGCCGGCGAGTCAAATTCCGTTCCGGGCAGGACCTCAAGCGTATGCTCAATAAATGAGGCCGCGCCGGGCCGTCCGAATTCCACCATGCCCAAGATAAAGAAGACCGCCAAGACGACGAAGACCGCGCGGCGAGGCCGCGGCGGCGCAAACGCGGAAGGGTCGGAGTCCATCTTACGCGACCCGAACGGAGCCGTCGTCCGTCCGCCCGCCCGTCAGGGCCTGAAGACCTATTCCCTCCGCTCGCGGCCGAGCAAGGTCCATATCGCCCAGTTCGCTCGCTCCTCGACCTCCCAGGACACGGTCGGCCGTTTTCTCTCCAACCTTCCCGATTTTCTGTCGGCCCGGGACCTTCGCGAATTCTGCGGCCTGGTCCGAACAGCCCGGGGCAAGGGGCGGGCCGTAATCTTCGGGCTGGGCGCCCATGTCATCAAGGTCGGCCTGAGCCCCGTCCTGATCGACCTCATCCGGGAAGGCTGGATCACGGCCCTCGTCCTCAACGGCGCCGGCATCATCCACGATTTCGAGATCGCCTTCGCCGGCCAGACCTCGGAGGACGTCGAGGAGCGGATCAAGGACGGCCGGTTCGGAATGGCCCGGGAGACGGGCGAGCTCCTCAACCGCGCCATCAATGAAGGCGCCCGGTCCGGACTCGGGCTGGGCGAAGCGGTGGGACGGATGATCGCCGCCTCCGATTTTCCCCACAAGGATCTCAGCCTGATGGCGGCCGCCCATCGCCAGGGCATTCCGGCGACCGTCCATGTCGCTCTCGGGACGGACACGATCCACCTCCATCCCCAGGCGAGCGGGGAAGCGCTGGGTAAAACGTCGCTCCAGGATTTCTTCCTTCTCTGCGGGGTCCTGGAAGGGTTGGGCGACGGCGGCGTCTATATCAACGCCGGCTCGGCCGTCATCCTGCCCGAGGTCTTCTTAAAGGCCCTGACCTACGTCCGGAACAAGGGGACGAGAGTCGAGAATTTCTCGACGGCCGTATTCGATTTCATCCATCATTACCGGCCTTTCCAGAACGTCGTCCGCCGCCCCGTCGGCGAGAAGGGCCGGGGGTTTTATTTCGTCGGGCCCCACGAACTCCTGATCCCTCTCTTGGCGGCCGCCCTCCGTTCTTAGCCTCGTCCTTGAGGGCGGCGGCCTGAACCAGGATCCGCCAAACTTCCTCCGTCCGTTCAACCGTCACGGCCAGGCTCCTCGAGGTGTCGATGACGTGGTCGGCGAACGTGGCTTTGTCCTCGGCCGGCATCTGGGACCGGATCTTGCGGAGGGCTTCCTCCCGGCCGATCCCGTCCCGCTCCATGAGCCGGCGGAGCCGGATCTCGAGCCGGCAGGTCGTGACGACGATCGTGTCGAAAAAATCCTGGAAACCCGCTTCAATGGTCAAAGCGGCCTCGGAAACGTAGACGGCGGTGCGGCCTTCGCGTTCGAGGGCGGTCATGACTTTCTTTTTCTCGGCCAGGACGAGCGGATGAACGATGCCGTCGAGAGCGGCCCGGGCCGAGGCGTCGGAGACTACGATGGCGCCCAGGCGGGCGTGGTCGATCGTCCCGTCCGGGGCGAGAATGGACGGGCCGAACCGGGCCACCACCTTTCCAAAGGCGGACTTCCCGGGCGCCATCAGCTCGCGGGCGACCTCGTCGGCCGTATGGATGAAGCAGCCGAGGTCGCCCAGGATGGAGGCGACGACGGATTTTCCGGTGGCGATTCCCCCGGTGAGAGCGACCGTCAGCACGGTCCCTACGCCTTTGTCCGCTTGAGGGGGGACGAGGGGGTGGGAGGGGGCAGGAATTTATGGCGCTTGAAGAAACGGACGGCGACGCCCTGTCTCGTGTCATTCTCTCCGACGTCTTCGAGCCGGATCGTGATCCCCCCGACGAGAAGCTTGATCCACTTTCCCTTGGTCATTTTCTTGGGAAGGTCGATGACCAGGTTGAGCTTGGATCCGACCACGATACCCGAGTCGAGGCAGAAATAGGCCCCTCCCGAGCTGATGTTTTCGAGCCGGGTCGGTTCGCGGAACTTACTGCCGCGGGGGAGCTTGCCTTCGATGATGGCCGCCAGGGGCAGATCCATGCGCCATTCTCGCCGGCGGTTGTGGAGGGAATCGTCGACGGGCAGCAAATTCTTTTTGGAAGAACTCTTGGCCCGGGCCTTTTTTGTCATGACCGCCCTTAAAAGAGCGCTGAGTTGATCGCGTAGAGGGCGAGCTGGAGCCTGCTGTGAGTGTCGAGCTTGGCGTAGATGCTCTTGATGTGGGAGCGGACCGTGTTCTTGCTGATGAACAGGACCGCGGCGATTTCGTCGTTGCTCTTGCCCTGGCCGATGAGCCGCAGGACCTGGAATTCGGTCGGCGTGAGCTGATCCAGGGTTTTTTCCTTCATATCCCGGCCGACGACCGAGATGATCCGGTCCATGATGCTCGACATTTTGTCGCGGGGGAGCCAGATTTCGCCCTTCTGGACGATCCGGATGGCCTCGGTCAGCTGGCTGAGAGGGTCGTTGAGGTCGAAGTAGCCCCTGGCTCCCGAATTGATGAGTCCGACGATTTCCTCATGGGAGGGGATATTGCCGAGGAGGAGGAGCTGGGTCCTCTGGCCTTTGGCCAACTCCCGGATCGCCTTGCAGATTTCCCGGATGTTGGGGAGGGGCTCGATCGAGGCGAACAGGACGACCTCGGGCCGGAGCTTCCGGATGGAATCCATGAAGACATCGATCGTGTTCTTTTCGATGTTGAGAACCTCGATCTTGAGGTCCGCTTCCAGGGCCTTGAGAATCCCGGCCAGGATCAGATCCGATGGGCAGAAAACGAGGACCTGGACTTGCCCATCGGCCTTGACGGGGGGGGTGGCCTTGGCCGGCGCGGTATCTTTTTTGGGAGCCGTCTCGCCTTTTGGCGCCGAGTCTTTTTTGGCTATCTTCTTCATTTTCATACAAATTTTAACGAATTGAACCCGCCCTGTCAATCCCCTTCGCGGAATTCCACAGACGTTAGTCCGTGGAGGAACCCCCATTCGGGGGCTGGCAGCGGTTTCGCAGTACCCATGAACCGGAAACGGTTCGTGGGTGCGCTCCGACGCTGGCGAAGCGCAGAGCGGCTGAAATCATAGTGCGGAGCTTCGGTAGCGAATTCCCTGCTCCGGGGACAAGCAGCGGTTTCGCAGTACTCATAAGCCGGAAACGGCTGATGAGTGCGCTCCAACGCCTGCAAAGACTATATCCCACGGATGTGAGTCCGTGGAGCTTCAGGAACGATCGCATATCCCATTTTTTTAGGAATCGGCCCGGGCAGGGGGGGGGTTAGTTGCGTTCGATCCGGAACCGGCGGTCGAGCCGGACCAGGACCGAGCGTTTCGAGGTCAGCGGGGATTCGGGCCGGACCTGGGCGACGGTCCCCGAGATGGCCAGCAACAACCCTTTTTCCAGGTAGAGCGTTTGGGGGACCTGGAGGCTGAGCTGGAGCTTGGCGCCGGGTTGGACGGGCGATTTCAGGCCCATATGGACCTCTCTGGAGCTGATGGAGACGATGGAGGTCTCCTCCTCGAATTCCCGATCCAGGCCGTCCCGGCCCGAGACCAGAGCGGAAAGAGAGAGCTCGAAGGACCGCTCTCTCTTTCCCTCTTCGGTCGCGCCTTGGATGGAAATTTTTTCGCTAGTTTTCACTCGGTTCATGGCAGGGGTCGATTATGAGGCGGACGGCGTTCCGGGGCAATCCCTTTTTGCGGTGATTCGGAGGGTGATTTGGCCTAACCCCGGCTCGCTCCGGACGGCACCCCTGGAGGGGGCGGGGGGTTATTCCTCGGGTTTGATGATGTACTTGCTCTCGAGGCGGACCGATATCTTCTGGCGGCCTTCGCCGTGGTCGCCCACTTCGACGAATACGACTTTACCGTGGATGGCGAGCTTGAGGTCTTTGTCCTCGGACAGCTTGGGGGGGAGGTCGATAATCAGCTTCACTTTGGCCCCGATCGTCATGGAGTTCTTGAGGAGGAACGAGGCGCCCTGATGACTGATGTAGGAAAGCTTGGTCTCTTCCCGGAACCGCCGGCCCTGGGCGTCCTGACCCTCGACGGTCGTGGCCAGGGGAAGCTTAAAACCCTGCTCGAGGGTGCTCAGTCTAAGAGTCTCGCTTGAGGGTTTCCTTAGCATGCTCGAATCCTTCGTTTAAAGTCCCTGGCTTATCGCGGGTCTAAAATGCCATGTCCCTTCCCATGGGGTCAATCACCCCCCAGGGTGAAATCAGGGGTGAATTTTTATTTAATTTTTGTCACCTTCCAGGCCCTCCAGCGGGGATGTGCTATCCGGAACGGCCGTTTTGGCATCACCCCCTTTCCCCCCTTTTCTTGACCCGTTCGCCGACGCTACCCCGCCCTTCAATACTCATGAACCGGAAACGGTTCATGAGTACAGGCGCTCCAACGGACGTAAGTCCGTGGAGCTTCGGCCGGGGAGCAGCCTTGCAGCACACATAAGCCGTAAACGGCTTATGTGTACTGCGAAACGCCTGCACTCAGGGCTTCCATGAGGTAACATGAT
>JALHUR010000303.1 GCA_022867325.1 Candidatus Aminicenantota bacterium
CTCCCGGCCATATGGCAATGGTTGTTCAGGGGTAACACTGAGGCTCGGCGAACGTGTCAACCCCTCGACACTCATCCTAATCCGTTTTCGGATTAGGATGAGTGCTGCAAGGCTGCCAGCCCGCCTTAGGGCACGGGCAACCCCTCAACCCCCAGCCATGTGGCAATGGTTGTTCAGGGGTAACACTGAGGCTCGGCGAACGTGTCAAGGAGGAAAAGGCTATTGAATGAACCCGACCGTCGGCGGGACCTCGGCCGGGGTGATGGCCCCGAACTCATCCTCGTACCTCCGAAGGTTGGAGTCGAGGGCTTCCCGGAAGCGCTTGGCGTGGGCCGGGCTGAGGATGAGCCGGGCGACGAGCTTGCCCATCGGCCCGTCCGGAAAAACAAAGGCGAAATCGAACAGGAACTCTTCCCGGGTATGGCGGATGGCGGCCAGGTTCGCGTATTGGCCGAGGGCGACCTGTTCATCAACCTTGATGTCGATTTTCTTGTCTTCCATGGGGTCCTCCTTAGGGTGAAAAATATTTTAAAATATTTTCAATTAACTCTTTACAAATGGATTTTCTTTGTTATAATGACAGTGGCTTTCTTGCGCGGGCTGGAGAAAGCCCCCACCTTTTTGGTTCCCATCATCAACCCCCCTTTTGCTGACAACAGCCCGCACCTCCCCCCCCTCCGGACCTCTCCCCTCATCCATCAATAGATCGGGTCCCCGTCCGGGTAGGGGGCGATAACCTCGGCCGGGACCTCGAGGACCTTGCCCCATCCTCCGAAGCGCTGGAGGACGGCGGGGCTGGTCACGCCCCTCTTCCGGCCCTTCTCGATCAGATAAACGGGCCGGTTGGGCCGATTGCTCATCTCGATGATGAGGCATCCCTCGAAGGTCAGCCGGATCGGCTCCCCTTCCTCCATCTTGATCAGCGTCTCCTCGGGAACCTGGACCAAATGCGCCCAGGGGTCCTTGCCCCGGTTGAGGTCGTAGTTGAACCGAAAGAGGCTGCCCAGGTCCGTGAAGGGCCGTCGGACGTAGTCCCCGATTCCCTTCCGTTCGATCAAATAAACGGCCGCGTTCCGGGCCTTGACGTATTTCATATGGAGAGAGGACAGGTTGTCGGCGGACGGCCAGCGCGAGAATTCATAATCCATCCGTTCCAGGATCTTCCGGCAATCGGACAGGGCGTAGGGCATGATCCCGGCCCCCTTCATTTCCGTCTCGAGCTCACGGTAAGCACGGACCAGATAGACGAAGGCGTTGTAGATGTTCGTCCGGAGGTTTCCCGACTGGTAGAAATCCGAGCTTTCGCCGCCCAGGACGAGAAAGAGCCGGGCCGACGCGGCGAAGGCTTCGGACTTGAACAGAACGGCCTGCTCGGCGTCCGAGATGACGCCGTTCCAACCCCGGAAATGCTCGAGATTGCTCCGGGCGAGCTCGGCGGCCTTCTGCTCGAGCTCCGAGCCGAGCCGGAGGACCGCACCCCGATTCTCGCCGGCCGCGGCAGCCGTCAGGGCTAGAATCCCAATCAGGACAATCGTCGTTTGTCTCATTGTTCCCTCCGTTCCTTCCTTTATTCGCTGTAATGCCGGATGACGCGGACGACGGTCCGTTCGCAGACCTTGCAAAGAGGCTTCGTCCCCTTCGTGAACATGAGGCAATCCAGGGCCGGCCGGTAGAGCCCCTGAGCGGCATAACCGGCGCCCTCGAAGGCCCCGACCGTTCCCCGATACTTGCTCGCCTTGAGATAGGCGTCGACCTTATCGGCATGTTCGCGGGAGAGCCGTTCGGACTCGGCCTCGGCCCGGGCGATCTCGCCGGCCGGCGTCTTGTCCCGTTTCATTTTGGCGATCCGGCCGTTGACCTCTCTCCGAATTTCCTGGTAGGCGTTGTCCTTGGCGTCAAAATCGGCCTTCTCCCAGGGCGCAGGGATGGGAAGGCCGGGCGTCGCCCATTCCTTCCATTTGAGCCGGGCCGGGTCCAGAAGGGCTGTGATGTTGGGCTCGGTCGGCTCGACCCCGGCCGGGTAAAACTCGTTGTAGGCGACATCCGACGTGTAATACTCGTCCCCGAGCCCGGCCAAGGAATGGCCGAACTCGTGGAGGACGAGATATTCCCACCACTGATTGTCGACGGTGAAGCTGCAGAAGTAATTGTAAATCCCGCCGCCGCCGTAGCGGGCGTGGTTGATCATGATCAGGAGCGCGTCGTAGGGGACGGCCCCGGCGATATCGCGCAGGCTCCGGTTGTCCTCGGTCAGGACGTAGCGCTCCGAGCCGAGGGAATCGAAGGTCGCGCCTAGGGCGGTCGCTTTGAAACTGCCGTGGCTCGGCTCGTCGCAGCCGCTCTCTTCGGACGGCTTGAGAACGCCCACGACATTCAGGCGGTCGCGCAGGCTCCGGTACGGCTCCTCGCGGAACAAGAGTGCGACAACCCTGTCCAGGTCCGCCTTGAACTTGGCCTCCTCGGCCCGGGTGTAGCCCTCGCCCAGGACGGCGACGTCAACCTTGAGGTGGGGATCGCCGCTTTTATGGGCCTCGAAAATCTTGACCCCCGCGGCCGGCTTCTCCCGGATGATGGCCAAGTCGGCCGGGTCGATGGCCCGATCGAAGAGGGGCTTGAGGGCGTTATCGCGGCCGCGGATCTCGACCGTGAAGCGGATCCTGGCTTTGGGGAAGGGAATGAGGGCCGACTCGAAATAGGCCCTCTTCTCGCCCTTCAAGGCCGGGCCGGATGTCTTGTATTCCCCGAAATAGCTGTCGAAGCCCCTCGAATAGATGAGTCCGCCCGAGGCTTCGTCGTAGATCTTGACGAAATAGCGACCCGTGTCGTAGTCGTCGATGAGATTCTTGAGGCTTCCCGCCCAGGCGCCCTGCTCCAGGACGCGGTCCAGGGTGATGAATTCTTCTTTAGCGTCGCCGACGTGGACATAGTCGATCCGCATCGTCTTGTCGAGGAAGTAGCGGCTGAAGCTCCACGGACTTACGTCTGTGGGATCTACCCTTTGCAGGAGTTGGAGCGCCTGTCCCCGAAGCGGGGAATTTGCTATTCCTCCACGGACTAACGTCCGTGGAATCCCGCGAAGGGGATCGAAATCGACGGCCCGGGCCGTCCCGGGAAGGACGATCCCGGCCAGGGCCGCGAATAAAAGGCATGACGTCGCCCGATGATTTTTCATGGCCACTCCTTTATTTTAAGAAGCTAAGGCCGGACGACCCGGCCGGCCAGCTCTTTGAGAAGCTTGAAGGCGGCGGCCGCCGTGATCCCGGACGGGTCCCGGGCCGCGTTGAGCTCGACGATGTCGAACCCGACGATCCTGGCCTTGAGGCCGTGGATGAGGGCGACGGCCTGCCGCGTGCTGAGGCCGCCCGGCTCGAGGTGGGAGACGCCGGGCGCGAAGGCCGGATCAAGGGCGTCCAGGTCGAAGGAAACGTAGAGGGGGTTGCGGAATTCGAGGACGAGCGGTTCGCGGAGGTCCTTCATCTCGACCATCCGGGCGCCGACCTTGGCCGCGTTGGCCCTCTGGTCGCGGGAGGCGGCCCGGATCCCGACCTGGACCAAGGTTTTAGCCAAGCCTTCTTCCATGATCCTCATCATCGGACAAGCATGGGACAGCCGGTCCCCGTAGAGGTCGGTGTAGAGGTCGGGATGGGCGTCGAAATGGAGGACGTCGAGGGCCGGATAGCGCTTGGCCACGGCCCGGACGGCGTGGAGGGTGATGGAATGATCTCCGCCCAGGACGATGGGCACGGCCTTTCTCTCGAGGACGCGGGCCACGGCCTGCTCGACCCGGGCGAAGGTCTTATCCACATCCCCCGATGTGTCGACGTCGCCCAGGTCGACCAGGACGGTGTCGTGCTCGAGGTCGACGCCGAACTCGGTGCAGGGGTTGTAGCATTTGCCGGTCGAGGCGGCCCGGATGGCGGCCGGACCGCCCGCGGCTCCCCGCCGGAAGCTGGATTTTTCGTCGAACGGGACGCCGATGACGGCCAGCTTGAAATCGGGATGCTCGTCCGCGGACTTGAGCGCGCCGGCGAAATCGGACATGGTCGGCCTCCTCGGGGGTGACGCGAATTTCGTGATCGGCCTCAATTATACCTAAATCCGTCCGATCAAGCCACGCCTTGACTTTCATTTTCGGAGGCTCAAGATTATAATAGTTCACTGTCCGGTCCGTCAGGAACAAGGAGGAGCGGTGGAAATATTCAAGCAAGTCCGAAACCGGGACGACGTCCTGCGCTACCTGAACGTCGCGCTCGAGCACGAGTGGGCGGTCAGCTTCGAATATCTCTTTCACGCCTACTCCATGCCCAAAGGCAAGTTCTTCTACGAGGACCCGATCTCGAAAATGAAGACGGACGTACGCGGTCAGACGATCCAGATCGGGATCGACGAAATGTACCACGCCCTCCAGCTCGGCGTCGTCATCGGCCAAATGGGCGGCGTCCCCTCGTTCAAGACGGACGAGGTCCTCCGCTACCCCCTCATCCTGGATAACCTCGGCCGCGACCGGAAGACCGAGGATTTGGTCACCGACCTCTACCAGAGCGCCGATTTCCCCGAGGGCGAGTTCCCCAAAATTCAGAACATGGTCTGGAACATCTCCTACGACGAGGTCCGCCATTCCCGCCAGTTCATCGCCATGATGGACGCCATGCGCCGGGCCGGCCAGGAGGGCGCCCTGTGCTTCCCGGCCAATCCCGAGGCGGCCGCCCGGCCCGAGGTCCGGCTCCTCCACGAGATCACGGTCCTCGAGAACGAGATCATGCACCGCTATCTCAAGCACGTCATCCTGTTCAGCGAGCACCAGGACCTCAGCCAGCGCCTGTTTAAGAATTCCATCAACCACATGCGGCACTGGGACAAGGCCGCGGGCTGCCTGGTCAAGCTCGGCGACGTCATCCGGATCGAGAACGCCGTCAAGGACGCGGCCGGCGTCGAGCGGAGCGTCGATCCGATGCCCGCCTTCTATCCGGGCGACGACCGCCCCTCGGCCCTCAAGACCCTGCAGCCGGCCGAAGAGGCTTTGGCCGCCAAGTACGAGGCCGCGATCGGCCTTCTCCCGGACGGCGAGGTCAAGGACCAGCTCCGGCTCCAGCTCGGCCTGACCCGGGAGCACATCTTCACCGTCGAATGGCTTACCAAGAACGCCCTCAAGATCAAGGGCGTCTGGTGAGCGGCCGGGCCGGAGGGGGACGGAAACCCATGAAAAAGGTCACGACCCACATCAAGCACTTCCAGTATTTCTACCCCTACACGGTGGCCGTCGTCGGGGCCAAGTCCGAAAGCCGCCTCAACTACATGAGCGCGGCCTGGCACACGGCCCTGTCTTTCAACCCGCCCCTGTTCGGGGTCCTGATCTCCAAGAAGCGCATGACCCACCAGGTCATCTCCGAGGCCCGCGAATTCACGGTCAATTTCATCGACTACGACCGGGTCAATCTTTCGGCCCGGATGGGACGAATCTCGGGCCACGAGCGGGACAAGGTCGTCGAATTCCAGGTCCAATTGGCGCGGGCCAAATTCATCCGTTCGCCCATCCTGGTGGAGGCCTACACGGCGTTCGAGTGCAAGCTGGCCGATATCCGCGCCTACGGCGACCATGACCTTTTCGTGGGCGCCGTCCTGGCCGTACACACCGAGGACAAGTCCTTCCGTTCCGACGGCGTCCTCAACACCCGCAAGGTCCGGCCCCTTCTCTACCTGGGAAGCGATTTCTATGTTACGATCGACTCCGATTCCCTCAAGCATGTCCTTCCCGAATGAAAAGGGCGGTCCACCCCCATTCCCCCGGAGGTTGAGCTCATGAACCACTCCCGGAATCGTGTCCTCCTGATCGTCGTTTGCCTCGTCCTGTTCCCGGCCGCCGGGACAACTCCGGCCCAGGATCCGGCCCGGTCCCCCGCCCCTTCCATCGAGACGATCATGAAGGGCGAGGAGTTCGTCGGCCGCGAGCCGTCATCCCCCACTTGGGCTCTCGACGGCAAGACGGTCTATTTCCGCTGGAAGAAGCCGGGCGACAAAAAGGAAGAGATCTACGCCGTCTCGCTCGCGAACCCGACGCCCCGGCCCGTCGGGGTCGATGAGATCTTAAAAAATCCGCCGGCGCCCGGACCGGCTTCCTCCCGTTTCAATGACACCTACGGGGGTCTGGGCCTCGACCTGGAGTACGACAAAGCGCGCAAGCGCGCCCTGATCAGCCAGGGCGGCGCCCTCTGGCTCCTCGAAGTCGGATCGGGGAAGAAGCGGCTCCTGGCGTCCGTCGACGAGGGGACGAGCCAGGCCGGTTTCAGCTTCGACGGAAAGAAGGTCTATTTCCGCTCGGGCGACAACCTCTTCCTGCTCTCGCTCGAGGACGGCGGCCTGCGCCAGCTGACCTCGTTCTCGAAAGAAAAGTCCCCGGCCGACTCGACCCCGGACGAGCTTGAAGCCTGGTACGCCCAGCAGCAGAAGGAGCTTTTCAAGGAGATCGGCTCGTTCCGCGGCTGGTCGAGAGGGGACGACAAGTTCGCCGCCGCCTTTCAGGCGCCCCGCCGCAAGCCGTTCGTCCTTGCCGAGGGGATGTCCCTGTTCGGACTCGAGCCGTCCCCGGACGAAAAATACGTCCTGTTCCGGCTTTCCGAGGAGAAGCCCGGCGCCAAGGAGACCATCGTCCCTTATTTCGTCACGCGGTCGGGTTTCACGGAGACGCGGCCCTCCCACTCCAAGGCGGCCTACTTGGGCCGGACCGCCAAGGCCGGTTTGATGGACGCGGTTTCGGGCGAGGTCAAATGGATCGATTTCGGTCAGGGCGAGCGGGGCGTCCGCCCCTCGGGGACACTCTGGTCGCCGGACGGGACGACCTGCATCATCGAGGCGTCTTCGGAAGACCGCAAAGACCGCTGGCTTTTCCGCTTGGATCCGACGACCGGGACGACGGACGTCATCGAGCGCGTTCACGACGACGCCTGGGCCGGCGAGTATACGCTGGCCAATGTCTTCTGGTGGCCGGACGGCCGCCATCTATCCTACGTCTCCGAGAAAGACGGATTCGCCCATCTCTACAAGATCCCGCTGGCGAGCAAGACGCCCGTCCAGTTGACCCAAGGCCGGTTCGAGGTCTCGGAGGCGCGGCTTTCCAAGGACGGAAAACGAATCTTCCTGGCGACGAACGAAAAGCATCCGGGCGAGCGCCATTATTACGCCATGCCGGCCCAGGGCGGCCCTCGGACCAGGCTCACCGAACGCGAAGGCTGGAACGAGACCTCCCTCTCCCCCGACGAGTCGGCGCTGGCCGTCCTCCACTCGACGGCGACCGTGCCGGCCGAGCTCTATCTCCAGCCCGCCAAGTCCGGCGCCATGGCCGTCCGGGTGACGCTCTCGACGACGGACGAGTTCCGGGCCGTTTCCTGGACAACGCCCGAAGTCCTGAGTTTCAAGGCCCGGGACGGCGCCGTCGTCTACGCCCGGCTTTACCGGCCGGCGACACCGGCCCCGACCAAGCCGGCCGTTATTTTCATCCACGGCGCCGGCTACCTCCAGAACGCCCACAAGGGCTGGAGCAGTTATTTCCGGGAGTTCATGTTTCACAATTTTCTCGCGTCGCGCGGCTATCACGTCATGGACGTGGATTACCGGGGGAGCGCGGGCTACGGCCGCGACGTCCGGATGGGCATCTACCGCCACATGGGCGGGAAGGACCTGGACGACATCGTCGACGCGGCCAAGTTGCTGGTCGCCCAGTGCGGCGTCGCGCCGGACCGGATCGGATGCTACGGAGGGAGCTACGGCGGATTTTTAACGCTGATGGCCATGTTCAAGGAGCCGGCGACCTTCCGGGCCGGGGCCGCCCTCCGTCCCGTGACGGACTGGGCCCACTATCATCCTTACTACACGGTCGACATCCTCAACCTTCCCCAGAAGGATAGCGAAGCCTATAAACAGAGCTCGCCGATTTATTTCGCCGACGGACTCAAGGGCGCGCTCCTCATCTGCCACGGCATGGTCGACACCAACGTCCATTTTCAGGACACGGTCCGGCTCGTCCAGCGGCTCGTCGAACTGGGCAAGGAGAACTGGGAGGTCGCCTTCTATCCGGTCGAGGATCACAGCTTCCGGAACGCCTCATCCTGGACGGACGAATACAAGCGGATCTTCAAGCTGTTCGAACAGAATCTCAAGTAAAGCTCGGGAAACCCGAAGCGTGCGAAATGTGAAGATTTGACCCCGCTCCATTTTTTTATATAATGAGAGCATCTAAGGCAACGGCCATGGCCAACGCGCTCACGATCGAAAACCTCCACAAATCCTTCAAGCTCGGATTCATCCCCAAGACGAAAGAGATCCTCAAGGGGATCAGCCTGTCCGTCGAGGAGGGGACGATCTTCGGCTACCTCGGCCCCAACGGCGCCGGGAAGACGACGACGATCAAGACCGTCCTGGGCCTCATCTTCCCCGACCGGGGCGAGATCCGGATTTTCGGCCAGCCCCACTTGGCCGCCAAAGCCCGGGAGCGGATCGGATTCCTCCCCGAGAATCCCTATTTCTACGACTACCTGACGGCCGCCGAGTTTCTGGACTTCTACGGCCGCCTCTTCCGTCTCGATAAGGAGGTCCGGACCGAGCGGTCCCGAAGGCTCCTCAAGCGGGTCGGCCTCGAACGGGCCGCCGATCTCCAGCTCCGCAAGTTCTCACGGGGCATGCTCCAGCGGATCGGACTGGCCCAGGCCCTCATCAACGACCCGGCCTTCGTCATCCTCGATGAACCGCTGGGCGGCCTCGACCCGATCGGCCGCAAGGAGATCCGGGACCTGATCGTCCAGTTCAGGGCCGAGGGCAAGACCGTCCTCCTCTCCTCCCACATCCTCCAGGACATCGAGATGATCTGCGACCGGGTCGCCGTCGTCGTCGACGGCCGCATCCTCAACCAGGGGCCCCTCCACGAGCTCGTTTCCGAAAAAATCCTGTTCACCGAAATCGCCCTGTCCGCGATCGACCCCGGTTCGGTCGCCGGGTTGGGTGAGATCGTGTCCGTCCACGGGGAGCGGATCCTCCTCAAGGTGTTCGACGACGCTAAAATCGAGCGCGTCCTGGCCATAGTCCAGGCCAAGAAGGGCCGCCTCCATTCGCTCATCCCCAGGACCGAGACCCTGGAAGATCTTTTCATCGGGATAGTTAAAGGCCAATGACGATCCGTACGATCGCCCTCAACACCTACAAGGAGGCCGTCCGGGACCGGATCCTCTATCTTCTCTTTTTCTTCGCGGCCGCGACCCTGGTTTTCTCGCGGGTGCTCGCCCTCCTGACGGTCGGGGACCGCGTCAAGATCATCAAGGACGTCGGGCTGGCCTCCCTCTCCCTGTTCGGGACGCTGATGGCCATCCTGATCGGGACGGGGCTCGTCTACAAGGAAATCGACAAGAAGACGATCTTTACCCTTCTCTCCAAGCCGATCGGCCGCGGCGCCTTCCTGGTCGGGAAATTCGCGGGGCTCGTCCTGACCCTGTTCGTCATGCTCGGCCTGATGAGCATCATCTTCCTGGTCATCCTCTTCCTCCACTCATTCCGGTTCGAAGCCGCCCTCCTCGTCGCCATTTTCTATATCTTCCTCGAGCTCATCCTGATCACGGCCGTCGCCATCCTTTTCTCCTGCTTCTCGACGCCCATCCTGAGCTCGATCTTCACCCTGTCTTTCTATCTCATCGGACACACCTCCTGGGGGCTGAAGACCCTCATCAAGAAGATTCCCCCCGGCTTCGGACGGACTCTGGCCCGGATCGCCTACGTCCTCCTCCCCGACCTCGAAAGCCTCAACTTCAAGACCGAGGTCGTCCACGGGATCGCCATCCCGCCGGCCGCCCTCGTCAACGGCCTCCTCTACGCGCTGTGCTTTACGGCCTTCGTCCTGGCCTTGGCGACGCTCGTCTTCCGCAAGAAAGATTTCATCTGAGGCTATGAAAAAGCCGATCGCCCTCATCCTGGCCCTGCTCCTCTCCTGCGCGGCCTTCGCCGGCCTTAAGCTCCGCGCCGACAGGACCGTCCGGGCCAAGGTCCCGGGCGGATCGATCATCTACGTCCCTTCCGGGAAATTCCTCAAGTACACGACGCTCGGCTATTCGAACCTGGCCGCCGACCTCATCTACCTTTGGGCCATCCAGTACTTCAGCAACACGTCGGTCCCCGGCCGCTTCCGCTATGTCGACCATGTCTTCGCCGTCATCGCCGAGCTCGACCCGCACTTCGTCGATCCCTACGAGGTCGGCGCCCTGATCGCCATGTCCGACGCCCAGGATCCGGATACGGCCTTCGCCATCCTCGACCGCGGCCTGGCCAAGAACCCGGGCCAGTGGCTCTTTCCCTTCGAGGCCGGCCACCTGGCCCAGTTGACGATCAAGGACTACAAGGTCGCTCAGGCCTACTTCCAGAAGGTCATGGACATCCCCGGATCGCCCGAGATCGCCAAACGCCTCTACGCCAACGCGGCCTTCAAGCAGAACGATTTCAAGACCGCCTGGGAGACCTGGTCTGAGGTCTATCGGACGGCCAAGGAAGACCGGATCAAGAAGTTCGCGGAAAACCATCTCTACCAGGTCAAGGCGGCCGTCGACGCCAAAGCCCTCGAGGATCTCGCCGCAAAATTTTGGGAGATAAAGGGCCGGCTGCCCGGCGAGCTTGTCGAGCTCGTCCGGGCCGGGCTTGCCCGGGCGATCCCCAAGGACTTCGACGGCGGGGACTACCTTTACGACCCTAAGACGGGGAAAGTCAAAGCTCCCCAGAGCCCATGGAAGCGCTGATCGTCGTCCTGGTCGGCCTCGCCCTGGGCAGTTTCCTCAATGTCGTCATCCACCGCGTCCCTAAGCGGATGAGCCTCGTCATGCCTCCCTCGACCTGCCCCAAGTGCGGGAAGAGGATCAAGCCCTACGACAACATCCCGGTCCTGTCGTTCCTTGTACTGGGCGGGAAGTGCCGGTTCTGCCGGGCGCCCATCTCCCCTTCCTATCCGCTCGTCGAGCTCGCGACCGGCCTGACCTTTCTCCTTCTCTGGAGCCGCTTCGACCTCACCCCGGCCTTCTTCGCCTCTTGCGTCTTCAGCGGCGGCCTGATCGCGCTGAGCGTTATCGACTTCTACCACCAGATCCTGCCCGAAGTCATCACCTTCCCCTTGATCGGGCTTTCCTTCGGATGGTCGTTCCTCCCTCCCGGCGGCGGATTTCTCCAAGCCTTGTGGGGCGCGGCCGCGGGCGCCGGATTCCTGCTCCTCGTCTACGGCCTTTATTACCTCCTCAGAAAAAAAGAAGGGCTGGGGCTGGGCGACGTGATCCTGATGGTCCTCGTCGGCTCCTTCCTGGGCTGGAAGCTCACGGTCCTGACCCTGATCCTGGCCTCGTTCGTGGGCGCCCTGGTCGGAATCTTCCTGATGGCCTTCCGAAAGAAGGACCTCCAGCACGCCCTCCCCTTCGGGACCTTCCTGGGCCCGGCCGCCATCGCCGCCCTCGTCTGGGGCGACCGGATCATCGCCGCCTACCTGAGCCTGTTCAGGTAGTAATAGAGCGTAACGTCCGGAGCTCGAAGGGAAGGTGCCGACGGGAGCGACCTTGAGGGTTTAGCCTTCCCGAACTATGCTTCGAGGGAACCCTGGTTTCAGGGCGCCGAGGATGTCTGAGCACGCTTATAAATAATGCCTAAAAGCCAATAATGCCAATTCCCATCCATTCTGAAGGAAGGTGAATGCGCGGAGTTCCGCAGGCGCCGAGAAGGATAGTGAGGGAACGGCGTGAAAAACCCGAAGGGAGCGACGGCGGCGATTTCCTTTCGAGCTTATCAATACTTACCGGCGGGCGCTCCGGTTGAATTTTGGCCCCGTCTAAGATATTCTTTTGGCATGTCCGGCCTCTCTGGCGGGAAGAAAACGGCCCTGACCGTCGTTGCCGTCGTCGTTTTGTTCTTTCTGGGCCTCTCCTTGTCCGTCAACCTCGCCGATATCTATAGCGGTTTCCTGTTCGCCGACCAGGCCGTCTACTATTCGATGACCCAGAGCATCGCCTTCGACCGGGACCTCGAGTTCACCAAGAAGGACCTGGCCCGCTACTATACCGATTTCAACGCCGGTCCCCAGGGGATCTTCCTCAAAAAAGGCCGGGATGGTCGGATCTTCTTCGCCAAGTCGTTCGTCTATTCCCTGTTCGCGGCGCCCTTCGTCCGGGTATTAGGGCCCAATGGGTTCTTGGTGTTCCATTCCGTCCTCCTGCTTCTCCTTCTGCTCATGGGTTTCAAGTATTTCTCCCTGTCCGGACCGCCCCTGGGCGCGGTGCTCCTGGTCCTGACCTTCCTCTTCGCTTCGGTCGCCGGCGTCTATTTCGTCTGGATGACGCCCGAGTTCTTCAACCTGACCCTCATCTTCGCCATCCTGTTCCTCTGGCTCTACAAGATCAGATCCAAGGAGCTCGAAGCGGACGGAACGCCCTCTCCCGAGCTTTCGGCCGCCCGGACCGGAAAGCTCAACGCTTTCCTGATGTCGGATAAAACGGATTATCTGGCGGCCTTTCTGGCCGGGATCGCCGTCTATTCCAAGCCGCCCAACGCGGCCCTTCTCGGCATCCTCATTCTGCTCACTCTCGTCCGCCGGAAATTCCTCAAGACCGGGGGGATGCTGCTTGGCTTTGTCCTAAGCATGGCCCTCCTGTTCAGCGTCAAATCCATCCTGTCCTCGGACTGGACGGACTGGAACTACCAGGGCGGAGAGCGCAAGGCGTTCTACGGAGCTTTCCCGTTCGGGGACAAAGGACAGACCTTCGATACGGTCGGTTCGGAGATGACCTCGGAAGGCTACTTCGACCGATCCCTTCTCCCCCCGAAATACATCGCCCTCAACCTATTCTATTATTTCTTCGGAAGGTTCACGGGCGCCGCTTGGTATTTCTTTCCTTCCATCCTGTTGCTGTTCCTTTTCTTCCGGGGGAGGCGGAGCCTCGCCCGCTGGCTCCTCCTGGCGGCTTTAACCGCCGAGATTCTGGCTTATGTCGTCCTCATGCCCACAAACTTCGGGGGCGGCGGCGGATCGCTGGGCAATCGCTATTTCATGCACATCTATCCGCTGTTCCTGTTCTTGCCGGACATCAAGGTCAAGAAACGGACCTTGGTCGTCCCCTGGCTGATGGCCGCTCTATTTCTATCCCAGCTCATGGTCAATCCCTTCCGGGGATCGTCCTTCCCGACGACCCATCTCAAACGATTCCCGTTCAAGGCCCTCCCGGTCGAGATGACCTTGGTCAACGAGTGGCCGACCAACACGAACCCCTGGGGGTTCCGGATTCCGATCGGAACGCCCCCCGACGAAGGATACCTTCACTTCCTCGACGATAATTTCCACAAGAGGTTGGAGCCCACCGGAAACTGGACGTATTGGGACCGCGAATGCGAGATGGTCCTCAAAACGGGACGGCCGCTCAAGGAGATCGTCATCCGGCTCCTCAACAATCCCCGCCGGGCCAATGAGATCCGGGTTAAGGTCGAAGGCCGGACCCAGCGGATCACGCTCGGCCCCAAGCAGTGGGGAACGCTTCGCTTCCCGGTCGGCGACGGATTCAGGATGAAGACGACCCATCTCTACCGGATCAAAATCAAAGCCGCCAAGGGCTCCATCCCCCACTACGAGGATGAGGATAACCAGGAGCGCCGCATCCTGGGCGTCTTCTTCGAGATGGACCTCATCTCCCGGACTTGATCCGATGTGCGGCATCTGCGGGATCGTCAAACCCCGGCGCGGGGAGCCGGTCTCCGAGGAGCTTCTGGCCGCCCTGTGCCGGACCATCACCCACCGCGGCCCCGACGACCAGGGGCTGTTCGTCGAGGGGAACGTCGGGTTCGGGACGCGCCGCCTCTCGATCATCGACCTGGTGACCGGCCACCAGCCCCTCTCGAACGAGGACGGCTCGGTCTGGGTCGCCTACAACGGCGAAATCTACAACTTCGCGGACCTTCGCGAGGAACTCATCGGCCGCGGCCACGCCTTTCGGACCAAGAGCGACACCGAGACGATCGCCCACGGCTACGAGGAGTGGGGCGACGCCTGCGTCGAGCGCTTTCGGGGCATGTTCGTGTTCGCGGTCTGGGACCGGGCCAAAGGGCGGGTCTTGATCGGCCGGGACCGGCTGGGGATCAAGCCCCTCTACTACACCCTCCTCGAGGACCGGACGCTCGTCTTCGGCTCCGAGCTCAAGACCGTCATCGCCCACCCCGGCGTCCGGCGCCGACTTAGCCACCGGGCCCTGGACCTCTACCTGACCCTCGAGTACATCCCGGCCCCCCACTCGATCTTCGAGGGGATTTTCAAGCTCCCGGCCGGACACACCCTCGCCTACAAGGACGGGGAGGTCTCGGTCCAAAAGTATTGGGACATCGAGCCCGAGGCGGCCGGCCCGGGAAGCGACGGCGCGGAGCGGGGGAAACCGCCCCGCCTCGAGGAGGCCATGGACCGCCTCTACGATCTCCTCAAGGAATCGGTCAAGCTCCGCCTCGTCAGCGACGTTCCGCTCGGCGCCTTCCTGAGCGGCGGGATCGATTCCTCGATCATCGTGGGGTTGATGCGGGAGCTCGGCGCCTCGCCCCTCAAGACCTTCTCGATCGGGTTCAAGGACCAGTCCTACAACGAGCTCGAGTACGCGCGGGCGATCGCCAGGCGCTTCGAGACCGACCACGAGGAGCTCATCCTCGAGCCCAAGGCCCTCGAATTAACCGAAAAACACATCCGCCACCTCGACGAGCCGTTCGGCGATTTCTCGATCTTCCCGACCTACCTCGTCTCCGAGATGGCCCGCGCCAAGGTCACGGTCGCCCTGTCCGGGGACGGCGGGGACGAGGTCTTCGGCGGCTACGAGCACTACCAGGCCCAAAAGCTCGCCCGGCTCCCGCTCGTCGCGGCCGGCGCTAAACTGGCCGGCCCGTTCGTTCGCAGGCTCCGGCCCGCGCCCGAGAAGAAGGGCGCCAAGAACAAGCTCCGCAGGTTCGTCGGCGGCTTCAACCACGCGGCTGGAACCGGGCACTTCCGCTGGATGATGTTCCAGTCCGCCCGGAGCAAAGCCCGGCTTTATACGCCGGCCCTGCGGGCCGAGCTGGGCGGGACGAAGGACATCCGGAAGCACGAGCCGTTCGCCTCGATCTTCGGCCGGCTCGGCGGGTTCGACCGGATCAACCGGGAGCTCTACCTGGACCTCAAGACCTATCTCCCCGACGACATCCTGGTCAAGGTCGACCGGATGAGCATGGCCGTTTCCCTCGAGGCCCGTGTCCCGCTCCTCGATCACAAAGTCGTCGAATACGCCTTCAGCCTTCCCGGAATCTGGAAAGTTCACGGGCTCACCACGAAATGGCTCTTCAAGAAGACGGCCGAAAGACTCCTCCCCAAGGAGAATATCTATAAGAAAAAGGAAGGGTTCTCCATCCCCATCAAGCACTGGCTGGGGAAGGAGCTCAAGGAGCTGATGCTGGAGACCCTGTCCGAGGAGAGGATCCGGGAGGGCGGGCTGTTCGAGTATCCGGCCGTGCGCCGGATGATCGGCCTCCACCTCCAGGGCAGGGAGAACTACAGCCACGAGCTCTGGTCGCTCCTCGTTTTCGAGCTCTGGCGCGGCAAATACCTATAAGCCGACGAGGTCCCCAAGAACCGCTTTACATCCACCCTGCGGATCGTCTCGGCGATCCAGCGGGCGCGCGTCTCTGGCCGCTTGGCACTCTCGATCCACCCCATGTCTCTCTCGTCGTCGACCCGGCTCACGACGGAATCGATCCAGCCGAAGCAGAGCGCTTCCTCGAGAGCCTCCTCATAGCCGACCGACTTTTTCGGACGAAAAAGCTTCTTTCAAGAGGCGAAGACGAGAGAAGAGCCAATCAATCCGGAAGTTTGCGCAGAAAGACTTTCCCCCCGTTGATGACGAGAATAGGTTTGCGCAGGACGGCCAGGTCCTTGACCGGATTGTCCGGATAGGCGACCAGATCGGCATCCAAACCCGGTTTGAGCGCGCCTTTGGCGGACGAGATGAACAGGCACTCCGCCGACAATGAGGTGGCCGACCGGATCGCTTCCAGGTTCGAGAGACCCGTGGACGCCAGCTGAATGACCTCGTCGATGACCGAGGGTTCATCTCCCACGTAGCCCGAGTCCGATCCGGCGATAACGGGGACTCCGAGCCGCCCGGCTATCGCAACAGCCCGGCGGCCGCGGTCGAGCAACAGCTTAACTCTCGGTTCGAGCGCCCGTTCTTGGGGCGAGGCATTGGGCCCCGGGGTGATACTGAATCCATAAAGCGTTGGGACGAAGCATACACCCCGGTCCTTCATCAACTTCAGCGTCGGTTCTGTTATCAAAGAACCGTGTTCGATGGTACGCACGCCGGCATTGACGGCCGCCATAACGCCCTCGTCCGAGTAAGCATGGGCCGCCGTCGGCAGACCCAGCCGCGTGGCCTCCTCGACCGCTGCCCTCAATTCCTCGTCGTTGAGGTTGCGCGTGCTCGGGTCTGTTTCCAGGACGCCGGCACGCTCGTTGGCGAAGACCTTGATCCAATCTACATGGCGACCGGCAATAGCCTGGACTATACGGCGGGCGCCATCGGGACCGATACGTTCAAGCTTCCTAAGATCATCGAGAGCCGGATGATCGAGGAAAATCGCCGAAATATCGGGCTTGAACCGAACCGGACTGGCCAACACCGGATACCCCGCGGCGAGGATGGTCGGGATGTCCACGTCGCCGCGGATGTGCAGCGCGCGCAGGCCGACGTCGGCATAGCCCCTGACTAACATGCTGCGTGCGGCGGTTATTCCGAGAGAAAGCATCCGCTGGGCCGCGTCTATGCCCTCCAAATGGACATGCGCATCGATGAGTCCCGGCAATACCCAGGCCCCCCGCAGGTCGATCCTCTCGCCTGGCAAGCGTGCTGGAACGGAGGAAATGCTTTGGATTTTCCCGTCGCGCAACACAATCGTCTGATTGAGCACCGGCGCATCGCTGAGTGGATTGACGATATTGGCGTGTTCCAGGATAAGGGTCTGGCTATCCTGGGCGAAGGTTAGACTCGAAGCCGCGACCAAAACCAACAAGACCGCGACAACTCGCGTTTTCATGGCTTTTCTCCCCTTTTCGAGATCGGTCTGCTGATAATCATAAGGAGTCCTTTCTCGGCAAAGCGAATCCGGCTTCGCTGAGGAATAGGAATTTCCTTTTGCGAAGTGAGGCAATGGCCTTGAAAACGAAGCTAAGGAGAAGAGCATGGCCGACCTGCCGAAGCCGTTCCCGAGAAAGATCCTTATTAAAAATTAATCCGCCTTTTCCGGGACGTGACGAATTCCCCCTCTCGGCGCTGAATCTCCCCTCCTCACGATGCCGATACTGTATCGTCGGCCGCGCAGCAATGTCAACAGCCGCGAAAACCACGCCCGAAGATCATATCCGGACAAGAAATCCTCTCGAACCGGTTAAAAGACGATAGACTCCCGCCATGGAGGGAGAATGGTCTCAAGAAACGGGCCAAAGTGACGAATACGACCGCGTCTTCCTGGAAAGACGACATGCGCGCCGGCGCGGACAGGGAAATCAATCTAGAAAACGGCAACCGGCGTTGACGCTCGACCCCGGAGAATGAAAATGGATCTAGGGCTTATCTTCCTAATCGTTTCCGGAACTCCTGGGTCAGCTTGGGGACAACGGTAAAAAGATCGGCCACGACGCCGTAGGTGGCGATTTTAAAGATGGGAGCATCGGGGTCCTTGTTGATGGCCACAATGATGTCCGAGGTCTTCATCCCGGCCTGATGCTGAACGGAGCCCGAGATGCCGCAGGCGATATAGATCTTGGGCCGGACGGTTCGACCGGTCTGTCCGACCTGATGTTCGTAAGAAATCCAGCCTGAGTCGACGGCCGCGCGGGAAGCGCCCACGGCCGCGCCTAAGACCTCCGCGAGCTCCCGGATTATCCTGAAATTCTCGGCGCTCCCGATCGCTCTTCCTCCCGAAATAATGATCTCCGCATCCGCCAGATTGACGGTCTCCCTTCCTTTGATGAATTCCAAGATCTTCGTCCTGACTTCGTCCTCGGTCATCTGTAGAGTCTCCCGGATGATCTCTCCTTTTCTGGAATCATCCCTTGGCGGCAGGGCGAAGACCTTGGACCGGACGGTCGACATTTGGGGGCGGTAATGGGGATAATCGAGAATCGTCGCCATGATGTTTCCGCCGAAAGCCGGCCGCGTCTGTTTAAGATATTTTGTTTCCGGATCGATGTCCAAACCGGTGCAGTCCGCGGTCAATCCCGCTCCAAGAGTCGTGGCCACGGTACCCGCGAAATCACGACCCTGGGTTGTCGCCCCGAACAGAACGATCTCAGGCTTGAATTTCCTGATCAGATCGACGGCGGCCCTGGCATAGGGATCGGTGCGATATTGTTTCAGCAAGGGGCTTTCCATGACATAGACCTTTTCCGCGCCATGGGCGATGGCCTCTTTGGCAAAATGATCGACGTCACCCGGGTCCCCGAAAAGCATCCCGCATACTTGACATCCCAGGGCCTCGGCCAGTTTCCTTCCCTCACCCAAGAGTTCAAGAGAAACGCTCGAAACTTTTTCCTGCTCGTGCTCGATGAAGGCCCAGACATTTTGATAGGAGCCGGTATCGATGGGAACGGCTTTTTCTTCCATTTCGACGGTGATGGCGCCGACCGGGCAGGCCTCGACACAGGCGCGGCAAAAGTTGCAACTCTCATCGACCAAGGCCAACCCGTCCTTCATGCTCAATGAGCCGAAAGGACAGGAGGGGAGGCAAGCCTCGCATCCTGTACAGGTGTCGGCATCGATGATTAATCTGGCCATTCCTTTCTCCTCCTCACCATCAATAACGCGATGCGCCCGACGATTGATCCGGCCGGTGGGGGGACGCCATGCGTGCCGCGATATTATTTGATGAATTTCGTGTCCATCAGTTTGTGCACAAGAAGGGGAACCACTTCCGACAAATCCCCTTTTAAAATCTCCCCGCCGGCTCCTCTGGCCTCCGGAGAAAAGATCCTCACCACCCAGGTCGGCGATCCCTTCAATCCGATCCGGTTCTCATCCGCGCCGATATCCTTGGCGGTCAGGATGGGAATCGTAGCCTTGGCGACCCTTTTAATTCCCATCAGATTAGGGTGTCTGGGCTCATTGATATCTTTGACAACCGTCATCAAGACCGGCAGCGAAGACTCCACAACCTCTTTCCCGTTCTCCAGCAGCCGTTCGACCACAATTCTCTTCTTAACGGGATCGATTTCCCTGACCTTCGAAACATACGTCAGTTGCGGGATTCCCAAGCGGGTCGCAACGCCCGGCCCGACTTGAGCGGTATCCCCATCGATGGCCTGCTTTCCGCAAATCACCAAGTCCGCGCCGCCGATCGTCTGGATCGTCTTGGCCAAGGTGTAAGCCGTGGCCAGCGTGTCCGCCCCCGCAAAAGCCTTGTCAGAGATCAGGTAGACCCTATCCGCGCCCACCGCCAGAGCATTTTTTAAGATTTCGACGGCCTGAGGAGGGCCCATGCTGATGACGTGGACTTCTCCGCCATGTTTTTCCTTGAGGCGAAGGGCTTCTTCGACGGCATACTCATCGAAGGGATTGGTGATGCTGGCGACTCCCTCTCGAATCAAGGTGTTCGTCTCAGGGTTGATCTTCACATCCGTGGTATCCGGAACCTGTTTGATACAGACCGCGATCTTCAATATTTCCTCTTTCTCTTCTTATGAAAATGGATTTTCATGCATTTTCAGTAACACAGATATGGTATCGGAATCTCAATTTATGGCGTGGAGAAATCCCGCTTATCACGATGAATCTCCTCATGACATCAGCGGGTAATATATCGCCGGTCGAGCGGAGATGTCAACCCCTCGACTCCCCGGCATGAATGCCGGGGCTTGTTCGGGGTTAACCCTGAGCCTCGCTTCTCGTCCCCGCC
>JALHUR010000304.1 GCA_022867325.1 Candidatus Aminicenantota bacterium
CGGCGCTTCCCGAATAGAAGTCGCTCCCGCGCGGCGTTCCGTCCTTCGCGTCCCACTCGTAAAGCCCGCCATTCGCAATGGCTTTGCGGGCGATCTCGAGGAGCTTGGCCCGGGCCGTCCGGGCCAGCCCGCGCTTGAACATCTCCAGGACGAGCTTCCCTCCGAACCAGTCCCACTGCCCGCCGTTCTGATACTCGTAAGGCTCGTCGAGGGCCGGGTGCTTGAAGAATCCGGCCGGGTAGGGGGGGAGGAGGACGCCGCTCGCCGTCGAAATCCCGAACTTCTGTTGCCGGTCGAGGGCGGTTCGCATGATCCGCAGGGCCCGCGCGTCGCCGGCGATGCCGGCGCGGATGGCCTGGACATTGCCGCCCATGGCGAAGATGTCGTCCTCATCGAAGGGATGGGTCAGGTCGTCGAGATGGACGTGCATTCGGTAGAAACCCCTCTCCTCCTGCCAGAGCCGGCGATCGGCGCTCGCGCAAACGGTCCGGGCGCGCTCGCTCCAGAGCTCCGAGCGCTTCTTGTCGCCGAGGCGCGCCTGGAGCGCGGACAGCGCGCGGGCGGCTTCGACGAACATGCCCTGGTCGTAGATATCCGCGGTCCAATGGGTCGAATCGCCGGCGTAGATCGCGTTCTGGTCGGCGTCGCCTATCTCGACGTCGCCCCAATCGGCGGTGTGGGCGCCCGTCACCAAGCCGAGCCGCTTGTCCCAACGTTCGCGGAGGACGAATTCCATGGCCTCGTCGAGCCTTTGGATGGCGGGTTTGCCCACGACCCGCTCCCGGAGCCAATCGACGCCCGCGAGCCGGGCGACCTCGAAGGCGGCCAGGACGGCGCTCGCCTCCTGGTCGGTCTCGACCGTGTTCTTGTCCGCGCGGCCGCGGCCGTCGATCCAGTCTTCGAGGCCTCCGTCCGGCCTCTGCCGGGCCAGATGCTCGACCAGCCAGGAGCGAATCTCGTCGAGGCCGTAGAAATTGCGGGAGGCGGGAATGATGGTCGCGGCGTCCCGGAGCCATATCTGAGGATAGCCCGATCCGGCGAAAAAGCTCCGAACCATGCCGGTCCCGCCCTGGAAAGAGACTTCGTTTCGGCCCAGGGTTATCCGGATCAAGCGGAGGAGCTTGGCGAATTCCCCGACGCCGGATTCGATCCGGCTGACGCCGGCCTGGTTGACCCGGAACGGCTCTTTGTCCTCCGGCCAATCCCGGGCCTTGACCTCGAGCGGCAGAGTCAGGCTGGAGGATCCGTAGTCCTTGAACCAGGTCAGGCCTTCGCGGACGATGTCGAATTCGAGGAGGTAGGAGCCCTTGTCGAGAGGGGCCTTGAGCCGGACCTCGACCGGGGCTTCGCGGCCCGGCGCGATCCGTCCGGGGAGAGCGGTCCGCGGATTGTCGAAGCGAAGGAGGCGGCCTTTGCCGTCGAGCAGATGGTAGGAGAGGAGGCAGGGATTCTTGCCCGTCGAAACGAGCGACGAGCGGCCTTGGTTCCGGACCGTGATCCTTAGGTCGAGCGTCTCGGCTTCATAGGCCGCCGGCGTCCGCGAGGCGCTTTGGAGCGAGACGCGATATTCCGGCTTTTCGCCGGGCGCCGGGCGCCGGCCGGAATCAACCCCTCGACTCCCCGGCATGAATGCCGGGGCTTGTTCGGGGTTAACCCTGAGCCCACTCAGCCCCATCCCCTCTAAAGGGGCTGAGTACAAAAGTGTCGCTTCTCGTCCCCGCC
>JALHUR010000305.1 GCA_022867325.1 Candidatus Aminicenantota bacterium
CGATCAGGCTGATGTCGCGGAGCCCGCTCAGGGACAGGTTCAAGGTCCGTGGAATCGGGGTGGCGGTCAGGGTCATGACGTCGATGTTCGTCTTGAACCGCTTGATCCGCTCCTTGTCCTTGACGCCGAAGCGCTGCTCCTCGTCGACGACGAGGAGCCCGAGGTCGCGGAAGCCGACGTCGGCCGAGAGCAGGCGGTGGGTCCCGATGACGACGTCGACCATGCCTGTCTTGACCTCATCGCCCACGCGCGCCTGCTCGGCCTTGGACTGGAGCCGGGACAGGCCCTCGACCAGGACCGGGAAGAGGGCCATCCGGGTCCGGAAGGTCTGGAGGTGCTGGCCGGCCAGAACGGTCGTCGGGCAGAGGACGGCGACCTGCTTTCCGTCCATGACGACCTTGAAAGCGGCCCGCATGGCGACCTCGGTCTTGCCGTAGCCGACGTCGCCGACCAGGAGCCGGTCCATGGGCGCGGGCGATTCCATGTCCTTCTTGATCTCCCGGATGGAGCGGGCCTGGTCCTCGGTCTCGTCGTACTCGAAGGTCCGGTCGAACTCGACCTGCCAGACCCCCTCGGGGCTGAAGCTGTGGCCCTGGGCGGCCTTGCGCCGGGCGTAGAGGTCGAGGAGCTCCCGGGCGATCCTCTCGACGGCCTTCTTGGTCCGTTCCTTGGTCGCCTGCCAGGCCGGACTCCCCAGCTTGTCGAGCTGGGGCGGAGCCGCGTCGGCGCCGGCGAATTTCTGGACGAGGTTCAGGTCCTCGACCGGGACGAAGAGCTGGTCGCCGTCGCGGTAGACGAGCCCCATGAACTCGCGGGCCATCCCCTCGACCTCCATCTTGACCAGGCCCTTGAACAGCCCGATCCCGTAGTCGGCATGGACGATCGTATCGCCCTCGCGCAGGTCCTGGAACTGGGTCAGGAAAGGCCGGAGCGGCGGCCTGCTGACGATGACCTTGTCCTCGGTCAGGATCTCCTTCTCGGAAAAGAACGAGATCCGCTCGGGCGGGAAGCCGAAGCCCCGGACGAGCGGCCCGACGCAGAGGACGACCTCGGATCGGCGCGGCCGGACTTCGGCCGTATCCGACTCGATATGCTCGATCCCCTGGCCGTCGAAGAGGACGGCCAGCTTTTGCCTCAGTCCTTGAGATCCCAGAAAGATGAAACAGCGCTCCCGCTCCTCCTGTTTTTTCTTCAGGTACTCGATGAAGAAGGGGATGCGGTTCTCGAAGCGCGGCACGGATTGGAAGGGCAGCTCGAAGGCGCCCCGCCCGGCTTCCGGCCCCAGGCCGCTCAGAACGAGGGCTTCGCTCAGGACGCGGTCCGCCAGGTCGGCCGAAAACAGGTCGTGGGGCGGAAGATAAAATCTTTTTTGCTCCTCGCGCTCGGCGCGCTGGGCGTCCCAGTCCTTGAGGGCTTCGTCCCACTCCCGGCGCACCTGGTCGGGCTCGTCGATCACGAACAGGACGTCGTCCCTATCACCCGCTATTGAGGCGACGTCCAAATAGCGGGTGACCGGGACGAAGCGGTCCCGCAGGAGGAGCGCGAGATAGGGGAACGAGGGCGGCGGGTCGTTGCGGCGGAGGAGCTCGATCTTTTCGTCGAGGTCCCGGCCCGCGCGTCTCGCGAGGGCGCGGGCCTTTTCCTCCCAGGCGGCCCGAAACGAGGCCGCGGCCGGGTATTCGCGTAGCGAGGGGATGACCGCCCGTTCCAGCTTTTTGAGCGAGCGCTGGGTCGAGGGATCGAATTCCCGGATCGAGGCGACGTCGTCCCCGCTGAACTCGATCCGCCAGGGATAGTCCTGCCAGGGCGAGAAGACGTCGACGATGCCCCCCCGCCAGGCGTACTCGCCGGCCGACGAAACGAGGTCCTCCTGCGTGTACCCGAAATCGGCCAGGTCGAGGAGAAGGCGGTCGCGGCCGAACGGGGCGTCTTTTTCGAGCGAAAGAAAAAGCGCCTTGAGATCCTCGGGCCCGGGGACGGGCTTCAGGAGTCCCGGCAGGTTGGTCAGGGTCAGGGCGGGCGGATGGTAGGTCAGGCTGTAAAGCAGTTTCATTCTCTCCGCCGCGGCTTCGAGCGGAGGCGGGACTTCCTGGTAGGGATCGTCCGAGAGGGCGGGAAGCATACGGATCTGGGAGGACAGCCCGGCCTGCGAGAAGAAGAACCGGCAGTCTTGGCTGAGCGTCTCCAGGGATTGGCCGGCCGTCTGGACGAAGACGATCCGCCGCCCGGTCGCCCGGACCAGATTCATCAGGAACAGGGATTTGGCCGCGTCGGTCAACCCGGAAACGACGAGCCCTTTATCACCGGCTTTCAACGCTTCGACCAAGGCTTTAAAGGCCGGGACGTTCTCGAGAAACAGGAAACTCATGGCGGGACTATTATACCCGTCCGGCGGACGGACCCAAAACCCGGGGGATTCAAGCCGTTTTCAATTTGACATTTTATCTCGCGGTGATTTATCATTATTAAGGGAATCGGAGCAAAAATCTTAAAATTGAATCATGAGACCTGACACTCGGAAAAAACTCCGCGCCGGATATCCCCTCATCCTGCTTTTCGCCGTACTGGCAGCCGGCATCATCACCACCGGCTATTTGAGTTACCGAAATTACGAACGTCAGTTCAGGATAGAAACTGAGCGCCAGCTTTCGGCTATCGCGGACCTGAAAGTGAACGAGCTGGAGCAGTGGCGCAAGGAGCGCTTGGGCGATGCCGGCATCCTATTCAAGAACGCCTCCTTTTCCGCCTTGGTACGGAACTTTTTCAGGCGGCCGGCGGACTCGGAATCCCGGGGCCAACTTCAGGTGTGGCTTGACAATTACAGAACGCATTATGAGTATGATCGGATCTTTCTGCTGGACGCCCAATGCGTCGAGCGGATGTCGGCCCCCCAGACGCCCGAGCCCGTCGCCGCCCATCTCTTGGAGCAGGCTCCCGAAATCCTGCGCTCGGATCGGGTGACTTTCCTGGATTTCCATCGCGATTCTCCCGACCGCCCCATCCACCTCTCGATTCTGATCCCCATTCTCGACGGGAGGGACGACCGCCCGGCGCTGGGGATCCTTGTCCTGAGGATCGATCCCGGGAAGTATCTCTATCCCTACATCAGTCGCTGGCCCGCGCCCAGCCGCAGCGCCGAGACCTTGCTCGTCCGCCGGGATGGCAATGACGCGCTGTATCTCAACGAGCTCAAGTTTCAAAAAAACACCGCCCTGAATCTGCGTGTTCCGCTGACGGCAATAGACGTCCCCACCGTCAAGGCGGCGCTGGGCCGGGAGGGAATCGCAGAGGGCGTGGATTATCGGGGCGTCCGGGTGGCGGCCTGCGTTCGAGCCGTTCCCGACTCGCCCTGGTTTCTGGTCGCCCGCATGGATACCGCGGAAGCGTACGCGCCCGCGAGAGAAAGATTGTGGGTCACGGTCGGGCTCGTCGGCGCCCTGTTCCTCGGCGCGGGCGCGGGAGTGGGTTTGATCTGGCGGCATCAGCGGGCCCGATTCTACCGAGAGCTGTATAGGACGGCGGAGGCGCGGCGGGAGAGCGAAGCGAAACTAAACGCCCTTTTCGAGATACTGCCGGTAGGAGTTTCCATTCTCGACGCCGAACGGAAGATTTCCTTTATGAACTCCGCCCTTGAAAGGATTTTGGAGATGTCCAGGGAGGGTCTACTCAGGGGCGATTTCAAGAGTCGAACATATCTCAGACCGGATGGAACGCCCATGCCGGCCGAGGAGTTTGCCAGCGTACGGGCGCTCGAGGAGCAACGGGCAATTCACAATGTTGAGACCGGCGCAATGAAGGAGAACGGCACTATTATATGGACCAGCGTGAGCGCGGTTCCCGTACCATTCCCCGATTGGAAGGTGGTCATTGTCACCTCCGATATTACCGAGCGCAAGCGGGCCGAAGAAGAGCTGCGCCGGAACGAGATTCGGCTGAAGGGGATCCTGGAAGCGACCGCCGATGGAATTTTGGCCGTCGACCATCGGGGCAAAATCATAAATGTTAATCGTCGATTCGCCGAAATGTGGCGTATCCCCCCGGAATTGATGGAGCGCGGCGACGATGACGCCTTGCTGGCCTATGTTTTCGACCAGCTCGCCGACCCGGAGGCTTTTATGGCCAAAGTCCGGGAACTCTACGGTTCCGATAAAGAAGAAACGAGCGTGATCTTGTTTAAGGATGAGCGGGTTTTCGAGCGATTCTCCAGTCCATTGATCCTGAAAGGCTCCATCGTCGGAAGAATCTGGTCATTCCGGGACATCACCGGGCGCAAGCGGGCGGAGGATGCGCTGCGCCAGGCCGAGGAAAACTTCCGGCGTTCCCTGGATGACTCCCCGCTGGGCGTGCGCATCGTCAATGCCGAGGGGGAGACCCTCTACGCCAACAGGGCCATCCTGGATATCTACGGCTACGACAGCATCGAAGAACTGCGCGCCACGCCGCTTGAGGATCGTTACACTCCGGAGAGCTATGAGGAGTTCCAACTCAGAAAAGAAAAAAGGCGGCAGGGGGAGGATGGACCGTCCGAATATCAAATCAGCATCGTGAAGAAAAACGGCGAAATCCGCCGGGTCCAGGTCTTCCGCAAGGAAGTATTATGGAACGGCGCAAGGCGGTTTCAGACGCTC
>JALHUR010000306.1 GCA_022867325.1 Candidatus Aminicenantota bacterium
ACGATACAGTCAGTTCATACGGGTTAAGCCGGATAAATTCGAGGAATACAAGGCCTATCATGCCCGGGTTTGGCCGGAAGGTAATTACTCAATAAGTTGTGGCATCGGCCGGTGCGGAGAGAGTCTTATTTCGATCGTAGCAATTTCTTGTGAAAATCTGAGACCTTCCTAATCTGTTTCTTCAGCCGCTTATAATTCTTGCTCCACAGTTCAGCTTCTTCCAAATGGGCCACCGGGATATAGAGCGTTTGCGTTATTTGATTCTCTTTCCAGGTCAGAAACATCGCCGGATGTTTCTTGGCCGGATTCGTTCGGCAGCGACAGCCGGGATTGCCGCAGATTCTCCGGACCGTCGACAACGTGCCTTCGACGATCGGCCCGACTTGAGAAAGCGACCGGATCAACTTTTTTTGCTTTCTTTGTACGGCGGTCTTGTATTTCATAATACCATATAGTATAATAACTATATGGCCATGTCAAGCGAAAGCGCGACAAGCCCGGAGACGTCGGACCGCCCCTCCTTGATCCGGATCATCTCCCAACAAGCGACTCGGATTCTCAACCTCGAGGAAGAAAACCAAGAACTGAAGAATCTCGTTCAGACGTTGAAGGACGAGATCCGCCGACTCAAAGGCGAAAAAGGCCGGCCGGCCCTCAAGCCGTCTCTTCCGGACCAGCCCAGCGAGGATAAAAAACCAGGGCGGACGGGGAATTGGAAAAAGAGGGGGAAAACCGTCACCGTCACCCGAACAGAACGCCTCCCCATCGACCCGGCTGTTCTGCCCGCTGATGCCCGGTACAAAGGAACTCGGAGGATCGTCATTCAGGATCTGCGGATCGAGCCGGACAATGTCGCCTTCGAGATCGAACGGTATTATTCGTCCCGAGAAAGAAAAACCTACGAATCGCCGCTGCCGCCGGCCTATGACGGCTTCTTTTTGGGTCCGGGGATCCGACACCTCGCGCCGGCCCTCCATTATCAGGGGCGGATGCCGCAGAAACTGCTGCAGACGTTCCTTACCGGCATGGGAGTGGTCATCTCGGAAGGCGAGGTCGCCGCCCTCCTGGTCCGGAGCGGCGCCCCGTTTGAAGCCGAAAACGAGGCGGCCTGCCGCGCGGCCGTCCGCAAACACGGTTATCAGCATATCGACGACACCGGCGCTCGGCTTCTCGGAAAAAACGGTGCCACCATCGTCACCGGAAACGAGAATTTCGTGGCCTATCGCACCGGAGCCCACAAAAACCGACTCGCGGCCTTGCAAGCGCTCCGGCGGACCGAAGCGCTTCGTTATCGCCTCGACAAAGAGGCGATCGCCTATATCCAAGGCAAGTTGCCCCACGCCGCCTTGGACACGATCCTGAAGCGATTGGGAACGCGGGTCTTTGCGAACGGCGAAGACTTCGAAAAAAACGTGCTCGGCCATCCGGATTTGCGTCTCTATAGCCCCCAGGCCCTTCGCTATGTCCGCGAAGCGGCCGCCGTTGCCGCCTTCCGGGCCGAAGACCCCACCACCCAACTCGTGTGCGACGATGCCGGCCAGTTCAAGGGATTGACCAGGTTTCTTCAGTTGTGCTGGGTTCATGCGGGCCGCCACTTCAAGGTCCTGGATCCGAGCACCCCGGAATTTCGACAGATCCTGAACCGATTTTTAGACGCCCTATGGACGTATTATGACCGGCTCCTCGAGTATCAGCGGACGCCCCGAAGCAAGGACAAAGCCCGCCTCTGGCGGGAGTTCGATCTCGTCTTCAAACCCGAGACGGGGTATTATGCCCTGGACCGACGCATCCAAAAAATCCGGCGACAGAAAGCCGAACTGCTGACGGTGTTGTCTTTTCCTAAGATTCCCCTCCAGAATAACACCTGCGAGTTGGACGTTCGCGAAAAAGTGGTCCAACGCAAAATCCGCAATTGTCATCGCAGTCGGGCAGGGGCGAGAGCGTCCGATCTTTTTCTCGGCCTGATGGGAACCTGCCGGAAAAACAAGATCAGCTTCCGGGCTTTTCTCAAGGATCGCATTTATCAGACTCGCGCCATCCCCGAACTTCAGAAAATCATCTCTTCCTCACCCTCCCGCGGTGCCCCCCATGCCACAACTTATTGAGTAATTACGCCGGAAGTCCTTAAGACAATCCGCCTGTGCAACATCCGCAATTATTCGATCTTCCACTGGCAAGGCCTCCTTTTCGCCTATTTCGAGTACGACGGCGCCGACTACGCCGCCGATATGGCCAAAATGGCCGCCGACACCAAGACCCAGGAGTGGTGGAAAATCATGATGCCCATGCAGGAACCCGTCCCGGGCCGGTCCGAGGGAGACTGGTGGGCGAAGATGGAAGAGGTCTTCCACACGGATTGAGAGGGTAGGACGGTGGAACGCACGGCCTACGGCCTGGCCAAGGCCGGAAACGGCGAGTACGTTCTTCTCCGGGCATCCGTCTAGAAAGCGCCGTCGCACAAGCTGCTGTCCATCTTCCTCGATCTTGTCGATGACCCGGAGAACATCAATGTCCCCGACCCCAAGGCCGATGACCGGGAGCTCGTCGCCGCGGTCCGGGCCTTCCTCGAGGAGAAAACCCGGGCGGATGAGTTCTCCGGCGTCGTGCTCATCGCCAAGGACTCGCGGATCCTTTTCCACGAGGCCTTCGGCAACGCCGACCGGGAGGAGAAGATTCCCAACCGGAAGGACACGAAATTTAACCTAGGGTCGATCAACAAGAGCTTCACCCGGGCTGTCATCCATCAACTGGAAAAACAGGGCAAGCTCACACTCGACGACCCGATCAAGAAATTCCTCCCTGATTACCCCAACCCCCAGGCCGCCGAGAAGGTGACCATCCGGCACCTGCTCGACATGACCTCGGCCATCGGGGATTTCTTCGGCCGCCGCTATAACGAGACGCCCAAAGAAAAGATCCGGACGCTCCAGGACTACCTGCCCTTCTTTGCCGACCTCCCGCTCGAGTTCGAGCCGGGGACGGGGAACCGCTATTCGAACGGCGGCTACATCCTGCTGGGGCTCATCATCGAGAAAACCAGCGGAATGGACTGCTACGGCTACTTTCGGGAGAACATCTTTAAGCCCTGCGGCATGCTGGACACAAACTCCTTCGCCCGTGACGCGGACGTTCCCAACCTGGCCCGGGGTTACACACGCGAGGGAGTGTCGGCCGGCCCGCGCGTCCTCAACCACGCGACGCTTCCCGGCCGCGGCAGCTCGGCGGGCGGAGGCTACTCCACTGCGGAGGACATGTTGAACTACATCCTGGCCCTGAAGAACAAGAAGATCTTCCTGCCCGATATCCGGAACGGCCTGGCGATCGCCGGCGGGGCGCCGGGGATCAACTCCATGGTCGAGTGGGACCCGCGCAGCGGTTATGCGGTGATCGTGCTGACCAACTTCGACCCGGCCACAGCCGGCCTGGCCGCAAGACGGATCGTCAGCCGGCTTCCGCAATAACGGAGGCCCGGGCCGCCGTCAGGCGAGAATTTTCTCGAAGAAATCGTTCCCCTTGTCGTTGACGATGATGAAGGCGGGAAAGTTCTTGACCGTGATCTTGAAGATGGCCTCCATCCCAAGCTCGGGAAAAGCCACGACCTCCTGGCTGGTGATGCAATCACGGCCCAGACGCGCGGCGGGGCCGCCGATCGAGCCTAAGTAGAAGCCTCCGTTCGCCTTGCACGACTCGGTCACGCCCTTGGAGCGGTTCCCCTTGGCCAGCATGACCAGCGACCCGCCCATCTTCTGGAAAAGGGGCACGTAGTCGTCCATGCGGCCGGCCGTCGTCGGGCCGAACGACCCCGAGGGATAACCGGGCGGGGTTTTGGCCGGTCCGGCATAGTAGATGATATGATCCTTGAAATAGGCCGGCAGGTCCTCCCCCTTGTCGACTTTTTCTTTGAGCTTGGCGTGGGCGATGTCGCGGGCGACGATGATCGGGCCGTTGAGCATGAGCAGGGTGGCTACGGGATACTTGCTGAGGGTCGCCCGGATCTCGGACATCGGCCGGTTGAGGTCGACCGGGACGGCGGGAATATCGGTCGCGGCGGGCTGGGGGAGGTACTTAGCCGGGTCCTTCTCGAGCTTTTCGAGGAAGATGCCGTCGCGGGTGATCTTGGCCTTGATGTTCCGGTCGGCGTTGCAGCTGACGCCCATGCCGATCGGGCAGGAAGCGCCGTGGCGGGGCAGGCGGATGACCCGGACGTCGAGGCAGAAATACTTTCCTCCGAAACCGGCCCCCAGCCCGATCTTACGGGAGGCCTCGAGGAGCTTCCCCTCGAGCTCGAGGTCGCGGAAGGCATGGCCGCCCGGGCCTCCCGTCGTCGGCAAGTGGTCGAGAAAGCGGGCCGAGGCGAGCTTCACGGTTTTGAGGACGAGCTCGGCCGACGTGCCGCCGACGACGACGGCCAGGTGGTAGGGCGGGCAG
>JALHUR010000307.1 GCA_022867325.1 Candidatus Aminicenantota bacterium
GCAGCTGGGTTCCGGCCGGAGACAAGCCCTCCTGGCTCGCGACCCTGCGTCGCTCGATCCCCCTTCCGACGCTCTTCCGAACCAGGAGCAACCCTTTCTCTTCCATGCGGGCCACGAGTCCGGCGATGTCGGGGAGCCGCAGTTTCCGCCCCAGGAAAGCCTGGCTGTAGGTCCGTCCTCCGAGAAACCGAGCCAGCTCTTTCTCCCTCCTCCCCAAGCCGCCCTTCCGAACGGCCTGTTCCCCCGCCTGGGTCAGAGCGACGGTCGTCCGCGTCCTGACCAGGAGGGAAGGCGGAACGGCCGACTGGAGAATCTCCCCCCAGGAGGAATAGGAGCGCCGGGCAAGCTCTCGGGTGAAGGACAGCAACACGCTCGAAAAGATCGGTTCCTCGTCAAGGACGGCGCTGATTTCCTTCAGGGCGGGCCCGCCCGGAGGCGGCGCCCCGGACACCCCCACCACGAATCCGGTCAGCTCCCTCCGCCCGAAAGGGACCAGGACCCGGACGCCGGGTTGGAGCGCCTTGCCGGCGCTTTCTGGAACGAGATACCGGAAGGAGCGTTCGAGAGGGAGAGGGACAACGACATCCGCGCAGAGCGTCATTTTCGGCCGAGGAGCTTCATGACCTTCTGCATATCCTGCCAAACCTGCTTTTTGACGTCCCTGACGTTTTCCTGGCGAAGGACATACGAGGGATGGAAGGTCGGCATGACCGGAATGCCTCGGTAATCATGGAACTCGCCCCGGATTTGGGTCATCCCCCTGGAACTCCGGATGAAAAAATCCGTCGCAACCTTGCCCAGGGCGACGATGACCTTGGGGCGGATGATCTCGATCTGGGCGGTCAAGTAGGGTCCGCACTTCTCGATCTCCTCCCGGACCGGCGTCCGGTTTTCGGGAGGCCTGCACTTGACGATATTCGTGATGAAAACGTCCTCCCGCCGGAAGGTCATGGCTTCGATGATCTTGGTCAGGAGCTGGCCGGCCCGGCCCACAAACGGTCGTCCCTGAACGTCCTCGTCATGGCCGGGCGCCTCTCCCACGAATAAGAGCTCGGTCTTGGGATTCCCCTCCCCGGGCACGGCCCGGGTTCGCGTCCGGGCCAGGGGACAGAGCCGGCAGGTCAAGACCTGATCGACGATGTCCTGGAATTCCCCTCGCGGGGCCGCGCCCTTCTTGGGACGGCGGGCGGCGAACTGCGCGCCCGACTGGTCCAGGAGCCGGAGATGGTCCTCGATTCCGAGGATGAGTCTATCGATTTTTCCGGCCAAAAACACCCTCGACTTCATCCAGAATAAGGCGGCCGATCTCCCGTTTGCTGAGGCGTTCGGTCCGTACGGCCCGCCCGTTGCGGTCGATTATCACAACCTGATTCTCATCGGCGTCGAACCCGATCCCCTCGGTCTTCACGTCGTTGGCAACGACGATATCCAGGTTCTTCTCGCGAAGCTTGCGGAGGGCGTTCTCCTCGAGCCGATCCGTCTCAGCGGCAAACCCGACCAGGACTGCCTCTTTGCGCCTGGAGCGTCCCAGACCCTCCAGAATGTCCGGGGTGGGGACAAGCGCGATTCGGCCGTCGAACTCGTTCTTCTTGAGCTTCCGGCCGGCCGTCTCCGGGAACCGGAAATCGGAGACCGCCGCGGCCATGATGATGACATCCGCCTCCGGGGCCCGGGCCGCGACCTCCGCACCCATCTCGCCTCCCGTCTCGACCGGGACGAGCTTGGCCCGGAAAGGGGGGAGAAGGGCCGTCGGACCCGAAACGAGCGTGACCTCCGCACCGCGGCTGAGGGCTTCGGCGGCCAGGGCGTATCCCATCTTGCCCGAGGACCGGTTCGACAGGAACCGGACCGGATCCAGATACTCGCGCGTCGGACCCGCCGTGACCAGGACGCGCTTCCCGGCCAGGCTCCGGCTCCGCCGGACAAGCCGCAGGCCTTCCTCGACGATCCGTTCGGGCGCGGCAAGCCTCCCCCACCCCTCCTCGCGACAGGCGAGGTAGCCTTTCTCCGGCTCTACGAACTCGACGCCGGCCGCCTTGAGGGCGCGGATGTTGGCCTGGGTTCGGGGATGGAGGAACATGGCTTCGTTCATGGCCGGGGCGATCAGGACGGGACTGTCGACGGCCAGGTAGAAGGTCGACAGGAAATCGTCGGCGACGCCCTTGGCGAATTTGGCGATGACGTTGGCCGTGGCCGGCGCCACGCAGAAGAGCGAGATCTCGCGGGCCAGCTCGATATGGGCGATCGATCCCCCCGACTCCTCCTGGATGGGATCGACGATGGCCTTGGACCGGGCCAGGGCACTGAACAGGAGGGGCGCGATCATCCGGGACGCGTTCAGGGTCATCAGGACGCGGACTTCCAGGCCGTTCTTCTGGAATCCGCGCAGAACCTCGCAGGCCTTGTAGACGCTGATCGAGGAGGAAACGCCCAGTGCGACCGTGGTCCCCATCGTCATTTCCCCTTCCCGGCCCGGAAGCTCTGCAGGATGGGCCGGATCGCGCCTTCCCGGGCCCGGCGCCGGCAGCGCTGGCCGAGAATGACGGCCTCGAACTCTCCGACCGCCGCGTTCAGGTCGTCGTTGATGACGATGTAGTCGAATTCGCGGTAGTGCCGGATCTCGCGCCGGGCATTGGCAAGCCGCGCCCGGATCGTGCCCGGATCGTCCAGCCCGCGGGCGAATAATCTCTTGCGGAGTTCGGCGTAGCGGGGCGGCAGAACGAAGAGGGAGACGGCGTCCTTGAAGCGGGCCCGGATGGAGCGGGCTCCCTGGACATCGACGTCCAGGACGAGATCGCCCCGCTTCCCCTTGGCCTCAACCTCGGCTTTGGACGTCCCGTAATGGCAGCCGTGGACGACGGCCCACTCCACGAAACGGCCCCGGACGATCATCCGCTCGAAGGCGGCCCGGCTCACGAAATAGTACTCGCGGCCGTCCCGTTCTCCCTTCCTCCTGGGGCGCGTCGTATGGGAGACGGAGAATCGCAGGTCCGGGTGTCGCGCCAGAACCCGTCCGATCAGGGTCGATTTTCCGCAACCCGAAGGCCCGCAGACAACGAAGATCATGGCGTCCGTCCTTTGTCCCGCCTATTCGATGTTCTGAACGTGTTGGCGGATACTCTCGATCTCGCCCTTGATGACCAGGCTTTCCCGGATGATCTCGATATCCTGGGATTTGGAATTGACCGTATTGGCCTCCCGGTAGAGTTCCTGGGCCAGGAAGTCCAGGGTTCGGCCGACCGGGTCGTCCTGCTTGGACGACAGGGCGCGCCGGATGGCCTGGGAATGGCTCTTGAGCCGCAGGACCTCCTCGGCCATATCGTAGCGTTGGGCGAGATAGGCGGCCTCCTCGGAGATTTTTCCCTCGGACACGGCCGACTCGAGCTTGAACTCTTTGACCCGGGACTTGATCCGCTCCTGGATGAGGGCCGGCTGGGCCCTGACAAGCCGTTCGATCCGGCGGACGCTCCGCTCGGTCGTCCGGATGTGGATATCGAGCTGACGGCGGGTGGCCAGCCCTTCCCGCTCCCTTGACTTAAGCACGAGATCGAGCGTCCTGAGGAAGCTCGTCTCCAGGAAAGACGTCTCCGCGGCCGTGAGGTCTTTGCGCTGGACTTCGACGAGCTGGGGAATCCGGAATAGCGTTTCCAACGACAGGGACGCTCCCGTCCCGGTCCGGCGTGTGATCCGGGCCATCGAGGCCAGGACCTTTTCCAGGAGCCCCTCGTTGATAAGGACCTCCCAGCTCGCTTTGGACAGGGAGGTCAGGTCGAGACCGACCTCGATCCGGCCGCGCCGGACCCGCTCCTGGCAGATGACGCGGAGACGATGTTCGACACCCCCGATGGCCGCCCCTTTGTAAATCCAGTCGAAAAAGCGGTGATTAAGGCTCTTGATGGTCCACTTGGCCCGCAGGAAGGGCGAGTGGAAGCCCTTTTCGGCGAAACCGGTCATGCTCCGGATCATCGTTGGATCTCCTCGTCCTCGGGGAACTGCAGGTCGTAGAGCTTCCAGTAGATGCCGTTCTGGCGGCAAAGTTCCTCGTGAGTCCCCCGTTCGGCGATCGTCCCCTTATCGACGACAAGGATCTTGTCCGCGTTGCGGACCGTCGACAAGCGGTGGGCGATAATGATCGTGGTCCGACTGTGCA
>JALHUR010000308.1 GCA_022867325.1 Candidatus Aminicenantota bacterium
CGCGAGATGAACGTTCTTCAGGTCATCCTGCTCGGGATCGTGGAAGGTATCAGCGAATTCCTGCCCGTATCATCGACATTCCATCTCATCCTGACCGCGCGGCTCCTCAAGGTCGCCGAGGGAGATTTCTTGAAGATGTTCGAAGTCGTCATCCAGAGCGGCGCGATCCTGTCCGTGGTCTGGCTCTACCGAGACAGGCTTAGGAAGGATCGGGACCTGCTCTTCAAGACCGTGGCCGCTTTCCTGCCCACGGCCGTGCTCGGCGCGCTCCTCTACAAGACCATCAAGGCCGTCTTTTTCGAGGCCTATTCGGCCATGATTCTCATTTTCATCGCGGTCGGGGTCGTGTTTCTGGCGTTCGAAATCCTGGTCCGGAAAGGCCTCCTCAAGCCGGCGAAAGGCATCGCGACCCTGACCTGGCGGGACGCGTTTTTGATCGGACTGTTCCAGGACGCCTCGTTCCTGCCCGGCGTCTCGCGGGCCGGCGCCGTCATCCTGACGATGATGGTCTTGGGATATAAGCGTTCCGACTCCGCCTTCTTCTCTTTCTTCCTGTCCATCCCGACCCTTCTCTCGGCCGGCCTGTACGATCTCTACAAGTCCCGCGAAGTCCTCCTCCATTCCGGGGCGAACACCGCCCTCCTCGCTTTGGGACTGACGGTGAGCTTTATCGTCGCCTTTTTCGCGGTCAAGTGGCTGATTTCCTACCTCCAGAGGCACACCCTCAGCCTGTTCGGATGGTACAGGATCGCCGCCGGGCTGGCTGCTCTGCTCGTCGGCCTGGCGAAGTGATCAACCCCTCGACACCCGGCCATGAGGCAGCGGTCGTTCGGGGTAACACTGAGGCTCTGCGAACGGGTCACCCCCTCTACACCCGGCCATAAGGCGTCGGTCGTTCGGGGTAACACTGAGGCTCCGCGAACGTGTCAGACGTATTCCTTCGTCCCCTTTTTCTTCAGGGCATCGACAACGTCTTTAACTTTTTGGTCAAGGTCTTTCCGGCAGACGAGCAGGGCGTCTTCGGTCTCGATGACGATGAGGTCCTTGACGCCGACCAGGGCCGTGAGCTTTCGCGGGTTGTAGACGAGGCAGTCGCGCGCCTCGAGGGCCAGGATCTCTCCGTTGGCAGCGTTCCCGTCCGCGCCGCGGGGCCAGATGTCGGCCAGCGAGGACCAAGCGCCCACGTCCGACCAGCCGAAATCGCCCTCGGTCATCAGCACCCCCTCGGCCTTCTCCATCAAGGCGTAGTCGATGGAGATGGAAGGGATCTCCCTGAAAACGGCGGCCAGGGCCGTCCCGGACTTTTGGGCCACGGCCTTGAGCATCCGCGTCCAGAACGGAAAGAGGTCGGGGGCGTGGCGTTCGAGCTTCCTGGCGAACACGTCGGCCCGCCACAGAAACATTCCCGAGTTCCAGAGATAGCTCCCCTCGGCCAGGAAGCGGACGGCCTGGTCATAGGCCGGCTTCTCTTTGAAGGCATGGACCTTGTGGAACGGCTGGCCCGCGATCTCGCGCGGGTCTTCTTTCTCGAAATGGATATAGCCGTATCCCGTCGACGGAAACGTGGGCGGAATGCCGAAGGTGACCAGATGGTCTTCCCGAAAGGCCGCCTCGGCGCCGGCCTTCAGCTTCTCGCGAAAACGGGCCGGGTCGCCGATGAGATGGTCGGCCGGGAGCGCCGCGACGACGGCCTTGGGATTGCGGTTGAAGACCCAGGCCGTGGCCAGCATCAACGACGGGGCCGTGTTCCGCCCGGCCGGCTCGACCAGGAGGTTCGTGCGCGGCAGCCGGGGCAGCAGCTTCCGGAGGACACGGGTCTGATCGCCGTTCGCGATCGTACAGATCCGGTCGGCCCGGACGAGCGGCCGGAGGCGGTCCACCGTCTCCTCGATCATGGTCTTCCGGCTTACGATGGGCAGGAATTGCTTGGGCCGCCGGGCGCGGCTGAGCGGCCAGAAGCGCGTCCCGCTCCCCCCGGCCATGATAACCGCGTAGAGCGGGGCGCTCATTTCGAGCTCGGCTCCAGCTTTTTAATCACGACTTCAAGGAGGCCCCGGACGTCCTTCTGGATGGCGGCCAGGTCCTCGGGCGTGTCCGCCTCGAAGCGCAGGACGAGGATGGCCTGGGTGTTGGAAGCCCGGACCAGGCCCCAGCCGCGGGGATAGGAGGCCCGGACGCCGTCGATGTCGATGATGGGATGGCTCTTGGCGAGCTCTTTGCGGACCTCATCCACGATCTTGAATTTGACCTCGTCGGAGGCATAGACCCTGATTTCGGGCGTGGAGTAGGTTTTGGGCAGGTCGTTCAGCATCTCCGACAGCTTCCGCGGGGACGACGAGAGAATTTCGAGGAGCCGGGCCGAGGCGTAGACAGCGTCGTCGAACCCGAAGAAGCGGTCGGCGAAGAAGATGTGGCCGCTCATCTCGCCGGCGAGCAGGGCCTTCTCCTCCTTGATCTTCTTCTTGATCAGCGAGTGGCCCGTCTTCCACATGATGGGACGGCCGCCCAGCTTTTGGATCTCCTCGTAGAGCGTCTTGGAGGCCTTGACCTCGGAGATGACGGCCGCGCCCGGATTGCGGGCCAGGACGTCGCGGCTGAAGACGACCATAAGCTGGTCGCCCCAGATGATGCGCCCCAAATCGTCGACGGCGCCGATCCGGTCGCCGTCCCCGTCATAGGCGATGCCCAGGTCGGCCTTGGTCTCGCGGACGGTCCGGATCAGATCCTCCATGGCTTCGGGCAGCGTCGGGTCCGGATGATGGTGGGGGAAGCGGCCGTCCATGTCGCAGTAGAGCTCGGTCACATCGCAGCCGAGCTTGCGGAAAATGGGAACGGCCACGGCCCCGGCGACACCGTTGCCGGCGTCGACGACGACGCGCAGCCGCCTCAGCGGTTTGATGTTGGACAGGATATAGTCCGTGTATTCGGGAACGAGAGCGTAGGAAGACAGGCTGCCGCCGGCGTCCTCGATGAGCCGTCCGTCCCGGATCAGCTTATAGATCTCCTGGATGGCGGGTCCGTAGAGGGTGTCTTGGCCGGACATGAGCTTGAAGCCGTTGTGATCGGGCGGATTGTGGGAGCCCGTGATCATGACGCCCGCCTCGTAGTTCTTGTAGAAAATGCTGAAGTAGAGGAGCGGCGTCGGGATGATTCCGAGGTCGACGACCCGGCAACCGGTCGCCTGCAGGCCGCGGGCCAGCGCCGTCACGAAGCCCGGCGAGCTCAGTCGGCAATCGCGGCCGACCGAGACCGTCCGCTTCCCTTCCCTCCGGAAGTAGGTTCCCATGGCGCGGCCCAGCGTTTCGACGACGCCGGCGTCGAGGTCCTTGTCGACGATCCCCCGAATGTCGTACTCGCGAAAGATGTTAGGGTTGACCTCCATGGTCCTCCTCCGTCATGGGCGTTTCCGGCCGGAAGCCGGGGCGGCCGGTTCCCCTTTGAGGTCGAGCAGGCCGGACAGTCCCGACAAGACCGTCTTCCACTTGCCTTGGCTCTTGATGATGAATTCGATGAACTCACGGACGGCCCCCCTCCCGCCCGGCAGTCTGCAGATATAATCGCTGTGCCTGCGGACGAGAGGATGGGCGTCCTCGACCGCGGCCGCCAGCCCGACGGCCCTGATGACGTCAAGGTCCCCGAGGTCGTCCCCGATATAGGCGACCTCTTCGGCCGCGAGCTTCCTCCGCTCGAGGATTTCGGCCAGGACTTTTCCCTTATCGGCGACGCCCTGGTGGATCTCGGCCAGGTGGAGCTTGGACGAGCGGTGGTCGAGGGAGCGCGAGGTTTTGCCGGTGATGACGCCGACGTCGATCCCGGCCTTGCCGGCCATCAGGATCCCCATCCCGTCGCGGACGTTATAGGCCTTGACCTCCTCGCCGTCGGGAAGGACGGAGAGCGTTCCGTCGGTCAGCGTTCCGTCGACATCCATCAGGATGAGCTTGATCGACCGGGCTTTCTTGCGGAGACTCATCAGAACATCTCGGTCCGCCACAGGTCGTGGAGATGGATGACGCCTTCGACCCGTCCGTCTTTGGCCTTGATAACCAGGGACGTGATTCGCTTGCCCTCCATGAGGTTGAGGGCCTCGGTCGCCAGCTCCCTTTTATCGACCGTGATCGGATCGCGCGTCATGCAGTCGCCGGCCGTCATCCTCAGGACGCCCTCCTGGTGCTTGCGCAGGAGCCGGCGCAGGTCGCCGTCGGTGATGATCCCGACCAGCTTCCGGTCGCCGTCGACGACGCAGGTCATGCCGACCCGTTTCGCCGTCATCTCCTCGATGACGTCGCCCATCGGGGCCGCCGTGCCGACCGCCGGGACTTTCGGGCCGCGCCGCATCAGGCTCCCGACCCTGAGGAGGCGCTTCCCGATCTGGCCTTTGGGATGGACGAGGGCGAAATCGCGCTCGCTGAAACCCTTTTTCTTCATGAGGGCGATGGCCAGCGCGTCGCCCAGGGCCAGGGCGGCCGTCGAGCTCGCCGTCGGGACGATGTTGCTCGGCCCGGCTTCGCGCTCGACTTTGGCGTCGAGGACGATGTCGCTGTAGCGCGCGATCCGCGAGTTCCGATTGCCGGTGATCGAGATGAGCTTGACCCCGATCCGCTTGAAGAACTCGAGAAGATAGACGATCTCCTTCGTCTCGCCCGAGTAGGAGATGGCGATCAGGACGTCGTCCTTGAGGAGCATGCCCAGATCCCCGTGGCCCGCCTCGGCCGGATGGACGAACATGGCCGGAGTGCCGCAGCTGGCCAGGGTGGCCGCCATCTTGCGGCCGATGAGCCCCGATTTCCCCATCCCGGTCACGATGACCCGGGACCGCGTCTTCGAAAGCATCTCGACCGCCCGTCCGAATTCCTCTCCCAGCTTGCCGATGAGCCCTTCTACGGCCCGGGCCTCGACGGCCAGGACGTCCCGACCTGTTTTAATGATGTCCTTCTTGGTCATGGTTTTATCCGTTCCGTTCCGTTTCCAGGGCCGACTTGAGGCGAAGCAGGGTTTGGAGCAATCCTTTTAATTTGTTTAATTTCAATGCATTAGACTTGTCCGACAGGGCCCGCTCAGGCTCCTCATGGATCTCGAGGAAGACGCCGTCGGCTCCGGCCGCGACTCCGGCCTTGGCCATGAGCGGAATGAAATCCGCCTCGCCGCCCGATACGGTTCCCAAGCCGCCCGGTTTCTGGACGATGTGGGAGGCGTCGATGACGACCGGGCAGCCCCAGGCCTTCATGGCCGGGATGGAGCGAATGTCGAAGACGAGGTTGTTATAGCCGAAGAAGGTGCCCCTCTCGGTCAGGAGTACCTTCTCGGTCCCGACGCTCGCGGCTTTGTCCACCGCGTTCTTCATCTCGGAGGGGGACATGAACTGGCCCTTCTTGATGTTGACGGCGCGCCCGGTTCCGGCCGCCTCGAGGATGAGATCCGTCTGACGGCAGAGGAAGGCCGGGATCTGGATGACGTCCAGGACCTCGGCCGCCTTGGCGACCTGGGCCGTTTCGTGGACGTCGGACAGGACGGGGACGCCGGCCGAAGCCTTGACCTCACGCAGGATGTCGAGACCTTCCTCCAGCCCGGGGCCCCGGTAGGATTCGACCGAGGAGCGATTGGCTTTGTCGAAGGAAGCCTTGAATACGTACGGGATGCCGAGCGCGGCGCATAGGGCTTTAATCTCGCGGGCCAGGAAAAGGGCGTGGGCGCGGCTCTCGATGACGCA
>JALHUR010000309.1 GCA_022867325.1 Candidatus Aminicenantota bacterium
AGTGGCCGGGCCAGCGGACGGTTTTTTCGGCAAATTCCTTTAGAGCGGGCCGCGTGAAGAGAAAGCTGGGCATGCCGGGCGTCACGGCACATTCAAGGTCGTCGTCTTTTCCCAGTTGGCCGAAGTGGAATTTTTCGAAGTCCGTCGCGGCATCGACTTCCACGATCTTGCCGTCCTTGATGACCTTCAGCTTGATCATGTACTCCCTCAGGACATGCCAGAAGGCCCAGGTGATCATATATCTCAAGGGATGCCTGAGCGATGCTTCTTTGGACGGAATGCCTCCGACCCGGGCCACGGCTTTTTCGGTGACATCCAACTTCCGGAGGGCCTCTCCGCAGGTGACGTTGCTGAGGCCCGGGGCAAACCCCATTCCGTCGATGAAAGTGACCCCGTTTTTCGCCAACTCCTTATGGAGCCACTCGCCGTATTTGTCGAGAGTCAGCCCCTTGGGGATTTCGAGCCCCTCGACCTCGTAAGGGTCAGGCGTCCTGTGAAATTCCTCCAGGGCGTCAACGCTGGGAAGGCCCGCTTCCGCAGAATAGTGCAGGACCTTGTAGCTCGTCTTTCGGTCGGGCATGACGCTGGCGACCGCGTCATATTTCTTCATCAGGGAGACGGCTTCCTTCTTCTTGTTGATATCGAGGATATGCAGGACGATTTTCCTGCTCCCGACCCAGTCTTTCACCTTTTGGAGCGTCTTCCTGTGCCTGCCGATAAGGCCGATGGCCTCGACCTCCTTGTCTTTGGCCAGGTCCCAGGCCACGGCCGAGCCGATTTTTCCGGAGCCCCCGAAGATCAATATTTTCAAATAGTTCCTCCTTAAATATTATTAGGGTATCATAGCAGCCATTTCCATGTCTGCTGCATAAGACGCCAGTTTACGCAGAAATGGGCTGGAAGTCAAAGGGCTTTTGACGCTCTCCCGTCATCACGAAATGATGATATTCCCGATCACTCCCCGATGACTTCGCGGGCGATGACCAGGCGCTGGATCTCGCTCGTCCCCTCGCCGATCGTGCACAGCTTGGCGTCCCTCCAGAATTTCTCCACCGGGTAATCCTTGCAGTAGCCGTACCCGCCCAGGATCTGGACGGCGTTCTCCGCGACCCGGACGGCGGCCTCGGAAGCGTAGAGCTTGGCCTGGGAGGAGAGGAGGGTCGTCTTTCGGCCGGCGTCCTTGTCCTCGGCCGCCCGCTCGGTCAGGAGGCGGGCCGCCTGGACATCGGTCGCCATGTCGGCCAGCTTGAAGCGGATCGCCTGGAAGGCGGCCAGGGGCTTGCCGAACTGGCGGCGCTCCTTGGCGTAGGCCACGGCCGCGTCGAGGGCGCCCCGGGCGATGCCCACGGACAAGGCCGCGATCGAGATCCGGCCGCCGTCGAGGATCTCCATGGCCTGGATGAAGCCTTCCCCCTCGCGGCCGAGCAGGGCCTCGGCGCCGACGCGGCAGCCCTCGAAGATGAGCGAGGCCGTGTCCGAGACCCTCATCCCGACCTTGTCCTCGTGCTTGCCCACGGTGACGCCGGGAGCGTCGAGGGGGACGGCGAAGGCCGAGATCCCGCGGTGGTCGGTCCCAGGCTTCGTCCGGGTCATGACGACGGCCACGCCGCCGACGCCGGCGTGGGTGATGAAATTCTTGTTGCCGTTTATGACCCAGCCGTCGCCCTCGCGGACGGCGGTCGTCTTGGTCGCGCCCGAGTCGGACCCCGCCTCGGGCTCGGTCAGGCCCCAGGCCCCCAGGACTTCCCCTTTCGCCAGCCGGGCCAGCCAGGCGCGGCGGACGTCCTCGCTCCCGTAGGTGTAGATATGATTCGTGCACAGGGAGTTGTGGGCCGCGACGGAGAGGGCGATCCCGCCCTCGACGGCCCCCAGCTCTTCCAGGACGGCGACGTAGTGGCGGTAGGTCATCCCCGCGCCGCCGTGCTCCTCCGGGATCAGAATCCCCATCAGGCCCAGCTCGCCCAGCCGGCGAAAGACGTCGCGGGGGAAGACGGCCTTGTCGTCCCACTCCCGGACGTGGGGGCCGATCTCGGCCCGGGCGAAATCCCGGACCATCTCCCGGCATTCCTTTAAAGATTCCGCGTCTTGGTTCGTCATGGCCTTCTCCTCTGTCTGGATTTGCGCGTCGCTTCCGCTTCCCGGTCAAGGCCGGGGCTCGATCTCGATCAGGATCTTCTGCGGATCGACGAATTCGCCGACCGCGACGAAGATCTTCTTGACAACGCCAGGCGCCCCGGCCACGATCTCGTTTTCCATCTTCATGGCCTCGACGATGACCAGGACCTGGTTCTTCCGGATCTCCTCGCCGGGACAGACGCAGAGCTTGATGACCTTGCCCGGCATCGGGGTCCGAACCTGCCTCTCTCCTTCAGGGGCTTTGTCATCCCCCTGCTCGAAGCGCGCGGCCTCGGCGGCGGGTTTGGTAATTGCGTATTCGCGTCCGTGAAGGGCAACGAGAGTCCGTTCGCCCGCGCGCGCGATCCGGACGAGATGGGATCGGCCGCCGGCCAGTATCAGGAGAGTGTTCTCCGAGACGGGCCGGATTTCAGCGTCCAGGGCCGTCCCGCCCTCGCGGAAGACGAACCCGGAATCTTTTTTCTCCAGGGACACTTTCCTGAGAGCACCATCGACCAGGAATTCAAACTCCATGGGATCCCGTTCCTCCGTTTCTCCAGCCGCCCAGCGTCGTCCAGGGCGAGGGGATGCCCGGCGCGGATCCCCCGGCCCGGGACGTCCCCGGAATTCGGGCGCGGGTCATCTCGTCATAAGCGGCCGCAGCCAGGGCCAGCCGAAGCGTATCCTCGTCCGCCCCGCCCTCTCCCCATCCCTCGAAATGCTGCGTGAGGAAAGCCGTCGTCGTCCGGCCCGCCAGAAACTCGGGGTGGCGGACGACGTCCTTGAGGAAATCGATCGTGGTATGGATCCCCAGGACGACGTAGTCGTCGAGGGCGGAGGCCATCCTCCGGCAGGCCGCCTCGCGGTTCTCGGCCCAAACAATGAGCTTGGCCAGGATGGGATCGTAATAGACCGGGACCTCCCAGCCGCC
>JALHUR010000310.1 GCA_022867325.1 Candidatus Aminicenantota bacterium
CTGAAGAGGAGAGACTTCCCTACGTGATCATCGTCTCCGGATCGACCATTAGACTTCACCCCGTCCGGCATAGCGTGGGCGTGGGGCGACGCGGCCGGACCGAGACCTTCCTCGAGCTCAACCTGGACCTGCTCGAGGAGAAGGGCAACGGCGATTTTGGTCTTGGCGGCACGCAGAATCGAAGCGAAACCGGGGAGAGCTTCTATCGTGAAACCCAGAGATTCCAAGAGAGCCCGGCCGCGCTTGGGGAGGACCGCTTGCGATCGAGCGCAGGCCACCTGCCACTCAGCGCGGGTTTGCACTCCCTGTTCAAGCTCGTGGGTCGCGAACAAACCTTCGTTGCGGAGTCCAAGGATTCTTGTCTCCACCTCAGGAAGCGCCCTCTGGAGCAGGCGGAGAGCCGCGTGCCGGTCGGGTGCGTCCAGTGCGCTTTTACAGATCCGTTCGGCGCGGGAAGGATCGAGATCGAATAGGGCCGGAACGGGGTCACCGGAAGGGCCGCAAAGCGTCGCCTTGTCGCTATAAAGGACAACGAGAAGAAACGGAGTCGCGCGGCCTCCGTGCCTGGATTTCCAAGCTGTTCGGAGATCAGCCAAGGCTGGTTTATAAGAAGATCTCGCGATTACCACTTCTAGGGGCTGCGTTCCTCGGCCGAGGATGAAACCCTCGAGGTCGAAGCCGATCGTTTCTTTCTGTTGAACCGCCCGTCGCTCGTATCCGCTAAGAAACGGCATTATACCCCCTTAATCTCCCTCAAGCACCAAGCACCAAATTCGCTTCAAGGGCAACTCCGCCTTCAACTCGTCATCAAAGTTCTCATAGTGTTTGAATAGAGCGTCGATGACGTCATTGGAGTCCCAAAGACGTATTGTAAAGAAACTCCTCTTTGCCTCTTCCAGCGCCTTAATTGTGTAGCCTCCCCAAGAGACGAGCAAGCCCTGATCGGCGCCGTAGCCCTTCATAACTCCTTGGAGGCTCCTTAAGACCGTGACATCGGCCGGAGTTTCGGAGGATTTCACCTGAACGCAGAGATAGGGTTTATCGAAACCCATCGGCCCGGCCGAAGCAAGAATGTCGACGCCGCCGTCGGGTCCGGGATCCGCCCGTTTCGTTATGTAACCTTGGGCTTTGAGAATTGCCTCAATTAACCTCGCAAAATCATGGCCTTTAAACTTGCGCCTCAAGAAATCGAGGATTTGATCACTTGTGAGAGTCTCGATGTCGATTTCTTCGCTTTCTTCTTGACCGCTAACGATGCTTTCCGGCTTCTCCGGGATGTCCTTTTTTCCAGCTAGGATGGCTTGAACCCTCTCTTCAGCCCTGTTTCTCCTTATCTGGCAGACCGTCATAAATGCGCCGAAAGAATAAAGCAGATCTTGGGAGAATAGGGTCCTGGGGAGATCTTTCTTCAGCCATTCCACTGGACGCGTATGGCGCATACCAGGGTCTAGGTCTTCCCGGAATCGATATGAACCTGAAACTCTACCTATCGCAATAGCGGCACGGCGTTTTAAAGGTAGAATGATAAGATCATCCTTTTGGATTCGATTGATCAACGCCCACACCTGGGAAGCCTCATTGATCAAGGCCATTTTCTTCTTATCTGGATATATTTTTTCGAATAAATCCTTGAGCTCGTCGCGCGCTTTTATGGAAGCTAAATCAGGCAGATCATTCCAGCCGATAGCTGAAATTCCCAACTCAAGGCATTTGTCCTCGTACTCGCCGTGTTTGCCAGCCCTAACCAGCCAAAGCGCCATTAGAATCCTCCCTTGATATTCTTACTTATTACCTACCGATCTCTTTGAATCGATATTTGCTTAAGCCTCTCGAGATGGGAAATGAAATCCTTTACATCCTGGACTACAAAAGGCTTCACCCCTGGGACTATTTTATTCCTTATCTCTTTCGTATCATAGAGCACCTGCCCATTATAAGCTCTTCTCCATAACGGGGTCTGGCTACGGAGCCAATGAATCATTTCACTTCTTTGATGAGCTTGCTCGCGGATTATCATCCCATTCCTGCGGCATTCTTCATTCAGATACTTCTCGAATGCCTTTGCCGCCCAGAAACCAGCCGTCATAAAATCTCTTCGCTGCAAATATTCCTGAGCGATTTTCAGAGGATTGTCTGAAAGAAATAGTATGAGTTCTTCAGGAGTCAGATTTCCGGGAAGACGTTTTGATAGCTTTCTTTTAAGTTCTTTTCGATTACTTTCACTTGAATGGAAAATAGCCCAGACAATCATGTCAACTTCCGATGTTTTCTTGACTCCGAAGCTACCTCGAAGAATGCGCATCTCCGAGATATATTTCATATACTCATCCACTTCATTAGTCCCACGTTCGATCCGGAGAATTTCCAGAGTCGGAGGGGAATAAATTGCATAGTGTTCTGGTAGAGCGAAGCGTAGAACAATTGATACAAGTGCGATGTTTTTAAATATATGGAACAATTCTGAAACAGCCCATCTTTCCTTTTCTCTATGGGCCTCGGACGTGCCAAGGGCGGCCCCAGCGAGCTTTTTTATCAAACCAGCCGTATTCTTGAGTTTGTCTTCAATCTGACTTCTGTGGGGCCACATCCAGTATTTTGAAAATGGCCAATAATCCTGATCCTCAATGATTTTTAAGTCATCATACGTCAGGGCCGCACCATTTCTTAGATGAATAAGGCGCTTTTCGATTTCTTCTAATCGTTGTTCTTTTCCGGCTTGCGTCCTCGCTATTCTTCTAAAAAGAGATAGGTAATCATTTCCATTCATCGTTTATCTCCCAGCTTATTATGAGAGCTGCGCGCAAAAGACGATTATTTTTCTTCATGCTCAAGCCTTAAAGGCATTCTCGTTATGCCAAATGAGCAGCTCCTTAAGCGGACGGTCTTGCTGAGAAGCCGGTAAATGGCTTAGGGAATTGCCATGGAAGGGATAATACGAACGGCCGTTTTCGAACTCTTCTTTGAGGCGGCGGCTGACTTCGATATGATAATCGGGAGTGACGGTAATATAACCCCTATCAAAGAGGCGATGGAAGTCGCTTCGCAGCAGCAGGCCATTGTCCACGGTATGAGGGCCGTTTTCGTTGAAAGGCTTGATATGGGCGGCTTCGAGGGCCGGCAAGGAATGTTCCTCAGTGATGGCACAGGCGCGCTGGTAGGCGTCAGTGACAAGCACTCGAAAAGCGCCTTGGCCTAGCCGGGGCCGGTAGAAAGTTTCTTTACCGAAGCGGGGAGATTCCTCTATCCGCTGATCCGGCTTTGAATATCGCGGTAATGCAGCCAACAAAGCGCTTACTTTCTCCCATAGGGATTTTCCCGGTTCTTCGGAAGCGAGGTATTGTTTGCCCTGTTGGATGGAGGGATGCCAATCTCTCGGAACCTGTATCCAGTCCTCTCGATTAAAGAAAAACGGCTGAGTCAGAAGAATGCAACCGATCTGGAAGTCCTCGTATCGGTCGGTTACGCCTCCTCGCCTCTTGACGATGAGCTTCCGCATTTCATCGAACGAACGGGCGCCGTTCTTGACCTCAAAGGCTTCCCAAGCGAGGCTTATCGGAAGCCGCATCCAGTGGGCGAAAAACCCGCCGCCCACGATAAAGTTCAATGGGCTGTGGAGTTTGAAAAGAAACGGCTCCCCCGGCTGAAGGACTCGAAAAGAGGTTCCCCCGCCGGGCTGCCAGAAATTGACTTCGTCTATTCCGGGGGTATGCGAAACGACATCGAACCAGTCGTTGTCTGTAACGCCGACCCAGAGTTTCATGCTTTTTCTATATCCTCGCCTAATAGCCACTTCCAGACCGGAATCAAGCGTATCGTATCGCCGTTTGCGGTCCGTGTTCCCGCTTGGTTGTAGGTCAGGATTCCTCCTTTGCTGATTTTCAGGTCGCGGCGAGCATCGGCCAGGCCTTTAAGTTCACGTTTTTCGTTGGAATAGTTGAGTTCCCAGCAGACCTGCCAAGCCTCGTCGGGCCGGGCGCCCGTTTGGATAATGAAATCGCATTCGCTTTTATTCTTGAAATACAGAGGCTTCAGCCGGCGCCGGTAGAATTCCACCGCCACCGCGTTTTCCAGCAAGCGGCCGCGATTCTCCGTGAAGGCGCCGCCCAGGAGCGAAAATCCCGTGTCCATGAGATAGATTTTCTTGGGGTTCATCGTCCGCTTCCGCGGCGAATAGTCGAATTTTTCGCAGGCGGCCAGGAAAAAAGCTTCCTCGAGGTGCCTCAGGTAGTTCGCGATGCTCCTCTTGCTGCCGGCGAGCTTGTGCGCCTTGAGCTGTTTTTCGAAAGCGGAGATGGAAAAAGAAGCGGCATAGCCTTCCAACAGATTCCTCATCAGCAGGTCGAGGAGATGCCGGGCCCGGATTCGGTGGCGCTCCAGGACATCCTTGTAGAATGTCGTGTCGAAATACGCTTGTAGAATGCGCCTTTTGGCCGATTCGTCGGCGACACCGGCCGCCTCGGGGAATCCCCCGAACCGGAGATACTCGTCGAAAGCTCTCAGAATGAGCCCGCTTTCTGGAGATGCGAGGAGCGCGGGGTTCCAGGCGATATTTCGATGATTGAGATACTCGCGGAAAGAAAAAGGAAGGATCAGGACGTCCTCGTAGCGCCCCCTGAGTTCCGTGGCGATCTCCGAGCTTAGGAGCGCCGAGCTGCTGCCCGTGGCCACGATTGCGTATTTGTTGGAATTGTGGAGCGTGCGAAGAATACGGCTCCAGGACGGAAGCCGCTGGACCTCATCAAAGAAAAGAAAGCGGGGCGGACGGCCAGCCAATTGAAAGTGAGCCGCCAGCAGCCTGTCCATGTCGTCGGGGCGAAAATCCCGGAGGCGGTAATCCTCGAAATCGACGAAGAGGATATCTCCGCGGCCGGCTTTTCCGGCGCGGAGGAGGTCGGCGATCATCTGGTAGAGGAAATATGTTTTCCCGGCGCGGCGGGGACCGACAACCGCGAGGATGGGCCGGGGCGGTTTGAGCGCTGGAATGGGATTCTCGCGAGGCGTCAGGGCGGGGAGGTCGGCGCCGCGGAGCCATTCGGCGATGACTTTCTGTAGAGAGTCGCTCTCCATAATTGTTTACCTTAGTAAACAATTTATGATTAAATTGTTTACTTTGTCAAGTAATAATAAACACTTTGAGATATTCCCATGTTTATTCCCACATTAATGTGGAACTACCTCTTTTCATTATCGGTTCGCCTCCATTTGGCATCGCGTCCTTTTCCCAGGATTTCCAGCCGGCCCTCCTTGCGCCAGCGATTCATGACAAGCCTTATCGAATCCCGGCTGACATTAGGGCAAAGACGTTCAACATCGGCGATTCCGAAGGGACTGGAAATATCTCTGAGCGCATATTCGACGAGTTCCGTCTTGGACCCTCTCGCCGGGCGTCGGCGCTGGGCCCTATCCTCGAATTCCCGGTAAGCCAATCGCAGGACGGTTAATAAATAATTGAACCAAGGCTGGACATCATGCTTGCCTTCATGCCATTCCGTAGAGCTTGTTTTCAGAGCCTCGTAATAGTCCTCCTTAGTCTGTTCCACGATTCGTTCATGGCTGATATATCGCCCAACATCAAAGCCATGATGATAAAGAGCAAGCAGGGTGAGGAGTCGCGAGATCCGGCCGTTTCCGTCACGAAAAGGGTGAATGCACAGGAAATCTAGAATCAAACAGGCTGTCGCCATCAGCGGAGTTACCTTCAACTGGTCAATGGCGTGGCGATAGCCGAGACACAGTTCTTCCATCGCATTTGGAACAAGATCCGGAGCAAGAGGCTTGAAACGGACCGCGCGGCGGCCGTCGGGATAAATCTCAAGGATGTCGTTCGGCGTTGTTTTCCATTTCCCGACATCGCCGCTCATCCCCCCTTGGGCGATGGCATGAAGCCGTAGACAGGTTTCCGGATTCACCGTAATCTTACCGTGCTCGGTATGAATCCATTTTAGCGCCAGGCGATAGCCGAGGATCTCCTCCTCGGAACGATCTCGGGGGCGAGTATTTCCTAGGACAAGCGGGCGCAAACGCTCTTTTTCGACAGTCACGCCTTCAATACGGTTGGATGACTCCGTACTCTCTATTAAGGCCAGCTCCCCGAGGGTCTTCAAAATCTGCGGGGACTGTTTTTCGAATAGCTCTTGGCGCCCTTTAGACTCGGCCATTGATTCCAACAACCAGACCGTAGAGAGCGGCAGCTTCGTATCCTGAAGGCGTGTTCCTCTAAAGCTCATCATGTCCCAAATCCTCCGTACGGCGTCTTGTCATTTCGCGCTTTCATCGGTTGATACCTAATATCATAGCACCGAGAATTCGTCATCGTCGGTATCGGCAGGGGTTCGGCCGTCTTTTTGGCCGCGAGGTTCATCATCGCGAGCACGCCAGGTATCGCCCGTTCCCCCTTCCTCCTGGATCGTCAGGTGACCCTGGGCAGCGGCTTCTCGCAGGACCGCAATCTCCTCGAATCCCAAGCCGCCGACCGTGCTCAGATAGACCCACTGGGTCGCGCGGGCGATCCCCACGAACAGCATCCTCCCCCGCTGTGCCCGCTTGGTCCATTGGTAGGCCTTCTCGGTAAGCCGGGGCAGGAGCACGCTGTCGAATGTCAGGCCCTTGGCCATGAAGAAAGTCGCGATCTTGGGGACGAGGTTTCCGAAGTCGCAGACGACCTGGACCTTCCCGCCCTCCTCCTTCTTGATGGCCTTCTCGACCAGGACGCCGCGCTCCTCGAGGCCGCTCGCGATCCCATGGAGGAGGCGGTTCGTGGGCACGATGATCCCGATCCGCTCGTTTAGGACCTGGCGCTGGCGGACGATCTCGGCCAGCCGGTCGAGCTCCCGCTCATATGTTGACGCGATAAAAAGAAGCGGCCGCTCCCGGACCTTCTGCTCGACCTGGACCTGGGCCAGGTACTGGGCCCGCTTTGCATCGTCGGCGATGAAATGGGAAGCGAGATGGGCGACGTAGGGGGCGTTCCGATAGGCGGCCAGTAGGCTGACCTGATTGGCGCTCATTCCCAGCTTCTCCCGGATGAAAGACTCGTCGGCGCCGTCCTCGAAGATCTTCTGGTGGGGGTCGACGAAGACCGTGACGTGGCGGGCGGCCAGGCTCAGGATCTCGTAGGTCTCGGGCCCAAGGTCCTGGCCCTCGTCCACGAGCACGAAGTCGAGCGTGTTCCGCTGCTCCTTCCGCGTCCGGATGACGGACAGGACGTCCCGCCGGATTTTCGGGAAATCGATGGATTTCCGGCGCTCCGTTCGGGGCAGCCTCCGGCTGAAATACTTTTCGTAGATCGCCGTCGTCCAGAAGTCGAGCGTCGAGACCGTCTCGTCGGGAAGGCCCAGGAACTCGAAGCCGGAGCGGATGTATTCCCGGATGACGTTGGTGAAGACGAAGGCGCGATAGCGGGCGGGCTGCACATTATAGGTCGCGGCCAGGTGCGCGGCGCGGTGGACAAGGATATGTGTCTTCCCCGACCCCGGAGGGCCGAGGACAAGCCGGTTCTCGTCGGGCGGCATCTCCACGACGCGGAGCTGGTCCGGGGTCAGCTCGCTGCGGTGGAGGAGCCAGGTCGTCATGAGGGTTTGTGCGTCTCCTTGTCGCCCCAGAGGGCGGGCCGGGGCACGCCCTCGCGCATGTCGTCGGGCTTTTTCTTCCGGTTGGCGAACTCCTGAGCGGCGGCCTTTTCGGCCCGCTCGTCCCCCAATAGACGGGCGATCGTTCGATACCAACCCAGATCCCAGTCCTCGAGGACACGCGGCGGAGGGAACGATTTCAGGGCGGTGACGGCCGCCGTCCTGGCTTCATCGCCGCGGCCGAGGGATTCGAGACAGAGGGACTTGAGGCCCAAAAAAGGACCCTGCATGCCGGCGCTTTGGATCGCCCAATCGATGGTTTTCAGGGCCTCCTCATGGAACCCCCTTCGCCTGAAGTTGAGGGCAAGGTTGAACAAGGGCCCTCCCCAACCCGGAGCGGCTTGGTCGGCGTCGAGGAACGCTTTCTCGCCGCGTTCGAGGTCGCCGAGCTCCATCAGGTAAATGCCCTGGAGGTTGAGGATTTCGGGATCGGGGATGCGGACCCTGGTCTGAGCCGTGCGCAGGTAATCGAGCGCCTTCTCGCGCTGGTTGAGCTCGGCGTACCATTTGGCCAGCTGGAAATAGGCGTCCCGCTCCGCGGGGGCGCCTTCGATCTCGCGGCGGCGGAGCTTTTCCTCGGCCTCCTCGATCCGGACCTGGACGGCGTTGGGATTGGCGACGTTGACGAGCGGGTTCTCGACGGTTTGCTCGAGAGGCCGGGAGGGACGCTTGGGGAAGGAGGCGCGGCATTCGAATTGCTTCCCGGCCGTGAACCGGTATTCCATGACGATCTCGTCTCCGGAGGCGATCCCCTCGGGTAGCGCCCAGATCGCGTCGAAAATGTGCTGGCGGTCCTCCTGGCCGACGACCTCGAAGCGGAGCTCGCGCGGGTAGTCGGCGGCCTGAGGCACGGAGGGGCGCGGGACCATGAGTTTCTCGGAAAGGTAGGAGCCGTCGGGTGGGAAGGGAAGCGAGGTGCCTGAGGGGATGAGGACGTCGAGCTTTCCCTCGGAGGTGACGAGCGCGATTCCGTCGTGGAGGACGGGCTGGATGAGCGGGCGGCCGGCCGCGGCTTTGATCGCGGCGTTCCAGGCGGCGCCGCGCGCAACCGCGAGCTGGACGTCGAGGTGGGACTCGAAAAGCCCCAAGCGGCTGTTGGGAAAGAAGGCGCGGACGGCTTCCCGGACCTGGGGGATGAGCGTGCTCCCTCCGACGAGGAGGCAGAAGTCGACGTCTTCGGCGCTCTTGAGGGCACGGCTCAGCGCATCCTCGAGGGGGGCGAAGATGGATTGGGTCAACCGGAACTCGGTCTCGCGGGCGTAGAGGAAATCCGTGTCGAGGAAGGGCGCCAGGAGCTTTTCGAAATCCGGCGCGGAGAGCGACGGCCGGGACAGGCGCAGGGTCCGGTCGCCCAGGACGCAGGCGAGCGAGGGTTGGCGGGCGACGATCGCCGGCTTCGCCTCTTCGGTGTACTTGTCGAACTTGAGGAGGCGTTCGACCTCGCGGCAGAGGGCGATCTTGAGCGCTTCGGCTTTGCCTAGGAGCTGGGGTTCGAGCCCTTTTTTCTTCTGGGCCCAGGTCAGGTCGAGGGGCGTGATGTTGTTCTCGGCCAGGAGCCCGGGGATGAGGACCTCGTGGACGATCGCGGCGTCGATGTCGCCGCCGCCCAGGCGGTGGTAGCGGGAGATCGAAAGCTGACTGAGGCCGAGGCCGCCGGACTCGGCGTCGCGCGAGATCTCGATGACCGAGACGTCGCAGGTTCCGCCGCCGAAGTCGAAGACGACGCAGAGGGAGGGGCGGCTCCGTTTGGGCGAGAGGACGGCATCGGCCCCGTTGGTCAGGATGTAGTCCGTCAGGGCGGCTGTCGGCTCGTCGAGGAGGTCGTCGTCGGCTGTCGGAAGGCCGGCGGACCGGGCGGCCAGGAGCGTGTCGCGGCGCTGGTTGAGCTGGAAGGAGGCCGGGACCGTGACCGAGACGATGTCGGGGGCGGCCCCGATTATCTTTTCGGACGAGACGGCCAGGAAGCGGAGGACGTGGCCTCCGATTTTGGAGGCGTGGTTGAAGTCGGCCGGGGCGCGATGGTAGGTCTTGCGCAGGCCCATCTCGTTTTTCGTGTCGTAGAAGAGGTTTTTCTCGAACGACAGGCCGTATTCCTGCGGGAAGGCCCGAAGGCGCTTGGCGCCCTCCCCCACCCGGACGGCGCCGTCGGGGAGGATGGCGACGACCGAGGGAACGAGCGGGCTTGTGTAGTCGCCCTCGCGGGTTGTCTGCTCCAGGTCGAGAGTCCGGCAGACGGGCGCCGCACCCGGCTTGAGGACGACCTCAGCGACCGAGGAGTTCGTCGTGCCCAGGTCGATGCCCAGGGCGCGCACGTCACGGGAGAGGGCGAAATCGAACGAAGGAAATAATTCCTCAAGCCGATTCTTCATGCCGTGCTCCCAAACCTGGAGAATTCTGGGGACACGTAACCGATTTAAGAAAATCGGCACATGTCCCCAGAATTCAATCGGGGTCAATCCCCTCTGCTAGAAACCCCGGGCGCTTTATGGTGAAGTCGTCGCGAAGGACCCGCTCCGGGGACCGGCGAGGAGCTTCGGACCTGCACTTCGGTACAAAGTGCAAAAACCGCACGCCGCAACATGGTCCCCCGATTCTTTTCCAAGAGGTAATGATATAGTTTGGCCGCCCCGGTCGTCAAGGAGAAACGGGGTCAAACCTACACTTTGGTAAAAAGTACATCGAGAAAAGAATTCTGGGGACACGCTACCGATTTAAGGGAATCGGCACAGTCCCCAGAATTCGGCATCCCGCGATATATCAGGGAAGATCTATTTCAAGATCCTTACAGATTTTCTTCGCCAGTATATCGTTGATCTCGTTATGCCGCGGCACCGTCGATATCTTTTTCCTGTTTTTGTTCATATAGACGCTATGATTAGCGCCTTCCCTGAATAAGACACAACTAAAGAGAAATTTCAAGCTTTTCGCGAATCACTTTTTTGCCGGCGATTTCTTCCTCGGCGAGGTGTTTGTTTGCTTCGAGAATGAGGCGAATGGCTTCTTTCAAATTTTGACGCGTTTCTTTCAATGTCGATCCCTGAGTATTGGCGCCGGGCACTTCTTCGACAAAACCAATATACCCTTCCCGGACTTTTTGATAAACAGCCGTAAACGACATTGCGCCTCCTCTGAACGATTATCTAATAAAGCCTTGCTAAGGTCAAGATTCGGAAATCCCTAACACGCGTTTTGGTATCTTAGCCGCAGGATTCCTCTCGCCGAATATGCTTAAACGCCGAAAACGCTAAGGCCGGATTTGACGGCCGCGGTAAGTTGGCGACGGTCGGAAGATACGAAGAGATCCGCCCGCCACTCGAGCGAGCAAGCGACCTGGAGCGCGTCCAGCGTCCTGAGGGGATGGGATTCCAGGAGGTCGACCGCTTTCTCGACGACCGGAATCGATATGGAGCAGACGGACATGTCCTCGATTTCCCGAAATAACGCGCTCTTGATGAGGTCATAGTCGGAGGTCGAAATCAGGGATTGACGGCGGAGGCGGCTGAGGGCCGAAATCAGCTCGGGAGGACAGAGTAGACTGACGGCCGTTTCGGATGCCCCGCGCAGGGCGTCCTCGACCTTGTCGCTTCCGGGCTCGCGGATGTACCTCTTGGCCCAGGCCGAAGTGTCGAAAAAGACCCTCATTGATGACGGGGACCCTTTTAGCCGAGACGAGCGGCGCGGCTGCGTTTGGCGGGCTTTATGCGCCGGGGGGCTCCAGTTGTTCCGTGCTCTTCACGGGCGCGTTCGCGGAGTATCTCCCGGCTGAGTGGTACGCCGGTAACGTCGAGATGAAGGCCGGGCCGCTTCCAGGACAGGGTCGCGGCTGCGGTCGCCGAGAGCGGGACGACCTCGGCGATGGGCTTTCCGTGGCGGAGGACCCGGATCGTCTCCCCCTGTTCGACGGCGTCCAGGAGGGAGGCAGCGTTGCGGCGGAATTCAGAGAAGGACACTTGTTTCATGCGTAACTCACCGATTGTTGACGATTTTCTCCAATAGTCATTATTTTGTACATCATTGTACATTTTAACCCGACCTCCGTCAAGCGACGATATTGAGCCGCGACAATAAACGCGGCGACAGCACATACTATGACTCCGGTCTTGAATTCGGATGTCCTAATACGATGACGCGAGAGTTCACAATTCCCTCTCGCCAAAAATGTTGGGGTCAAACCTGCACTTCGCTACAAAGTGCAAATAAGCGAATTGCACTAAGTGACAGAGTGCAGGTTTGACCCTGTTTCAGATCTCCTGCGCCATGAGGGTGACATAGACCGTGTCGAGCGGCTGCGCCCCCGTATTCCTCAAGATCACGTCGTAGAGCACCGGAGCGACGACCGGAACGCTGACGATGAATCCCGTCTTGCCGGCGGTGGCCGTCCACTCGAATGCCCGCTCCGACACGGTCTCCTCGAACCAGACGGTGCTGTCGGCCAGGAGGGCGCCGCAGTGGAGCCCCTGGATCGGAGTGCCGAACAGCACCCGGATCGACAATCCGGCGACGCTCTTGGCGTCACGGCCGACATGGATGTGCAGGCGGTCGTACTTTTTGACATCCAGGCCGGGAAAGAGCCGCTTCTCTCCATTGGCGGGAATGGTCTCGTTCTGGAGAAGCACCTTGGTCATGGTCGGCGTCTCGCCGGGCCCGATAGGAGTAGGCATAGAAACCTCCTTTGGGGAAAAGGATAGAAAGCCGTTCCCCCTCAAATTTCCCTTTGCATTCGTTTAGTCGGGCTAGGATGAGATTGTTTGAAAATAAGCGCCTATGTGCACTAAGTGACAAAGTGCAGGTCCGAAGCCTTGCGCCAGTCCCCGGAGCGGGTCCTTCGCAATGACCTTACCGTATAGTGCCGGGATCAACAGCATAGGGGATTGACCCCGACTCCGGATCGCCCGCTCAAAACTTTCGGGCGAGGTTTTCCGTAAAATATTCTGTATCCTTTGAGAGAACCTGAACAATGGATGACAGACTATGAGCTCTTCCCCTAAAAGCGCGCGGCCGCTCTACGGCGCCCTGAAGGTCTTTTTCCTTGACGCGGTCCGGGTCGCTATCGGCCGACCGCGGCAGGCCGCGGCGTTCATCCGCTTTCTATGGCGGCTGAGGACATCCGCCCGGCGCCGGGCGGACTGGCAGAAGCGGGGCGTCCGGGTCCCGCCCATCATCATCTACAGCGTCACGGACCGCTGCAATCTGACCTGCCAAGGCTGTTACGCCCAATCCATTCCTCACCTCGCAAACTCGGAATTGTCCGCGGAAGACATGCGCCGCCTGTTCCGGGAAGCCCGGGAGCTCGGCGTTTCGTTCTTCGTCCTGGCCGGAGGGGAGCCGCTCCTCCGCCCGGAGCTGGCCGGGATCCTGGCCGAATTCCCGGAGTTCATCTTCCTCGTCTTCAGCAACGGCCTTCTCCTGACGGATGAATGGCTGGCCGTTCTTCGTCGCCGGCCCCATAGCGTACCCCTCCTCAGCCTGGAGGGCGACCGGGACATGACCGACGGACGACGGGGACCCGGGACGCATGACAAGGTTCTGGACGCGTTCCGACGGCTGAAAAAGCGCGGCATATTCTTCGGCACGTCGCTGACGCTCACCCGGACGAATTTCGACACGGTCACGTCGGCCGGCCTGACCCGGGACCTCATCCAGGCCGGTGTCAAGTTTTTCCTGTATCTGGAATACACGCCGACGGTTGAAGGAACCGAGGGACTCGTTCTCGCTCCGGACCAGCGATCGGCCATGCGGGATATTCTGAAATCTCTGCGGGCCGGTTTCCCGGCCCTGTTCATCGCCGTTCCCTGGGATGAAGACGATGTCGGCGGATGTCTCGCGGCCGGCCGCGGGTTCATCCACATCAACGCCGCGGGAGCCGTCGAGCCCTGCCCTTTCGCCCCGTTCTCCGATGTCAGCTTGAGAGACAAGCCGCTCCGCGAAGCCCTTCGGTCGAATTTCCTGGCTGAGATCCGAAAGCGCCCCGAGCTCGGCCGCGAGACGGGCGGCGGCTGCGTTCTTTGGAAGGAACGAAAACTCGTGACCGCCCTCCTGGCCGAGGCCGCGACCGTTCCCCATCCGGACTGACCTCCCTCCCCAACCGGCTGTTTATTCAAAACCCCCTTAGCTTGATTTTAGATGATGAAACGCTGTAGTATGAGAAAAAATCACAGGAGGTGTTGCCGTGAAAAAGCAAACGCGCAAGGAATTCTGCCAGACCTGTTTGAAAATGATGCTGGCCGGCCTGGGCGCTCCCCTGCTGGTTCGGAGCGCTCGGGGCGCGCGATCATGGGCCCGGCAGGAAGGTCAGGCCAAAAAGCCTGAGGAGAAGATGATCGCCTACTGCGGGCTCGCCTGCAGCGAATGCCCGGCCTATATCGCCACCCAGAAGAACGACGACGCGATGCGGGCGGAGACGGCGAAAAAATGGTCGGAGCAGTTCAAGTCCGTGATCAAACCCGAGGACGTCAACTGTGACGGCTGCCCCACTGATTCGACCAGAATTTTCAACTATTGCCGGATCTGCGAAATCCGCAAGTGCGCCAGGGAAAAGAAAGTCCCCAATTGCGCCTATTGCCCTGAATACCCCTGCCAGAAACTCTCCGCTTTCCTGGCCCAAGTTCCCGAGGCCAAGGCGACATTGGAGGAGATCCGCAAGAAAAAATAATTAAAGGGGACATGTCGGGGTCAAACCTGCACTTCGCTACAAAGTGCAGGTTTGACCCTGACTATTCGGATTTTTTGGCCGAGGGTTCCTTCTCGGGGACGAACGTGCTTCCGATACGGGAAATGAGTCTCTCGGTAAAGCCGAACACGATCCCGATGCTGACGACGATCATGGTATTCAGGGCGCCCGCCTGGCCGTCCGCCGCGTTCTTCAGCACGTCGCTCAGGCTCTTTGCGTCGCTCCCCAGGCCGATATTGAGGTTCACGATATTGGCGGCGAACAACCCGTAGCCGACCAGGGAGGCCAGCAGGCCCGTACCGAACCGGGACAATCCCTTGAGCAGGAACTTGTGCCAGTCTCCGTACTTCGTGGGCTGCGGCGGCAGTTTCGTCAGGATGCTCAGGGCGGCGCCGCTCGCTCCGGCAACGATGATCGCCGGGATCAGCTGCCCGAAGACCGTCATGAGCAGGATCGATCCCGCCAATCCCAGGATCGTCGTCGCAAGCAGGAAAATCCCCGTTTTATACAATCGGGGATTGATCCAATCGACATAGTCGTCTAGGGCGTCGTAATCTTCGTAGACCTTGAGAAGATAGGCGCGTTTTCTCGCGTCGGAGGTCTTGCGGTCCCGGATGAGGTCCAGCGCTCGCTTGATGGACGCGCTCTGCTCGGCCGACACGCCCCAGGACAGCACCTCCTCGTATTTGGCCTGGGCCTCGGCCCCCAGTTCCTTGTCGGGATAAAGAAACGCCCTGTTGTTGAGCAGCTCCAGGGCCCGTTCGTCGATGTGTTCGTAGTCCTCCAAGGATTTCATGTCCTCGACCCGCCCGAGGAGGTCCTCGAAGTCCTGGTCGAGCTTTTTCTTGTATTCGACGATGGGCTTCGGCGGATTGCCCTTGTAGACGAAAAGGGCATGATCATAGGCTTCGTTGACCGTGTTTCGGTAGGAGAGGACCATGTTCCTCTCTTCGCTGACGATGTCGGGCTCGAGTTGCGCGGTTTTCGCCGCGGGCGTCGTTTCCTCGGGCGGTTTTTCGTCCTTCCTCAACATGGCCGTTCTCCTTCGTGTCGGGATTTCCGGCAAGTTTTCGCCGATCATTTCGGGGTCGGCGCCGATTCCGGGGGCAGGTCGGGATACCGGATCAGAACCCGCAAGGCGATCTCCCGGCCGTGGTCGATCCCGGCTTGGATCTTATCTCTTTGAAAATCCGTTGTGTCGCAAACGGCCTTGGCGGGCACGTACGGGAAGGCCCTGATATAGCGCTTCTTGTCCAGCCAAGCCCGAAGCTCCTTATCGAGGCTCTGCTTTTGGGCGAGCAGCTTGTTGATGCGAACCAAGGTGTTGTAGTCGTTCTGAAAGACCTCGTTGACCAGGAGATCGATAGAGTGGAGCGCGACGTCCTTGATATTGTTTAAAGCCTTGGCCGGCGCCGGCGACAGAGGGCTTAAGCATATGACATGGATCTCATCCACCTTGAGGTCGTCGCCGATCAGGGCTTTGAGGGGGAGGACGTCCCTGACGCCTCCGTCCACATAGCAGTCGTCCCCCACGCGCTGGGATTGCATGAAGGCGGGAATCGAACAACTGGCCTGGACGGCGTCGAGGAATTCCTTCTTCGCCGTTTGCTTGCTGGATTTGTATACGATTTCGCCGCTCTTGAGCTTCACATATCCCACGACGCCCTTGATCCGAGGCTCTTCCCTCGGCAGGAGATCCAGCTTCCGGCGCATCGTGTCCATTTCGTACCAACCGTCGGCCTTTCCCTTTCCGGAGAGCAGCGTCCAGAAGACCTTGTACCATTGGCTCTTGAGGACGTCGTCTCTTTTTTCTATGGATAGCAGGATCTCTTTGAGAAACGCCACATCGGCGTAGCAAAGCGCGGCGGTACATATGCTGCCGCTCGAGATCCCGTAGGAAAGGTCGATGTTTATCCCCTTCTCTTGCATGACCTCGAGAACCCCGACCGCGAACCCGATTTTCGCGCCGCCGCCGGAAATGCATACCCCGATCATGATAAGCCTCCTTTAGTTCTTTGGAATAATTGGGAACCCCTCGCCTATTTAGTCAGACGAGGCTTAAAAAGATTGAATTCCGGGGTCAAACCTGCACTTTGGCAAAAAGTGCAAAATGCCCTCAAACGCCGAGGACTTGGAGGCCGGATTTGACGGCCGCGGCAAGTTGGCGACGGTCGGAAGATACGAAGAGATCCGCCCGCCACTCGAGCGCGCAGGCGACCTGGAGCGCGTCCAGCGTCCTGAGGGGATGGGATTCCAGGAGGCCGACCGCTTTCTCGACGACCGGAATCGATATCGAGTAGACGGACATGTCCTCGATTTCCCGAAATAACGCGCTCTTGATGAGGTCATAGTCGGAGGTCGAAATCAGGGACTGACGGCGGAGGCGGCTGAGGGCCGAAATCATCTCAGGAGGACAGAGTAGACTGACGGCCGTTTCGGATGCTCCGCGCAGGGCGTCCTCGACCTTGTCGCTTCCGGGCTCGCGGATGTACCTCTTAGCCCAAGCCGAAGTATCGAAAAAGACCCTCATTGATGACGGAGACCCTTTTAGCCGAGACGAGCGGCGCGGCTGCGTTTGGCGGGCTTTATGCGCCGGGGGGCTCCAGTTGTTCCGTGCTCTTCACGGGCGCGTTCGCGGAGTATCTCCCGGCTGAGTGATACGCCGGTAACGTCGAGATGAAGGCCGGGCCGCTTCCAGGACAGGGTCGCGGCTGCGGTCGCCGAGAGCGGGACGACCTCGGCGATGGGCTTTCCGTGGCGGAGGACCCGGATCGTCTCCCCCTGTTCGACGGCGTCTAGGAGGGAGGCAGCGTTGCGGCGGAATTCTGAGAAGGACACTTGTTTCATGATTTTGTACATCATTGTACATTTTAACCTGACCTCCGTCAAGAAAAAATGCTGGGGTCAAACCTGCACTTTGGCAAAAAGTGCAAGGATAAGCCGTCAATACATCATTTTTGGGGAAATGAGGGGCTGACTAAAATGAACCAAACTTCAAAAAAGTCATGATTTTTATGAAGTTTGGTTCTAAAAAGTCGCGGCCGGGAAGCCATAAAGGTTAGACGCTTGTGACCTTGGCGTCGCAGAACACGGCCTGGACCCGCTCGATATACGTCTTGGGACAGTTAACGCAGATGACTATCCTGTAATCGGCGAGGCGGCCGGCTTTCGCTTTAGACTGCCCGGCCTTCCCCGGCTTGACCTGGCGGGTCTGGGCTTTGAGGGTCTCCGGGCTGATCGCAACGTCGGCGTCCTCCATCGGGATATCGTAGTTCGCGATCGGATGCCAGGGCTCGAGGAACCCGTATTTCGCGCTCAGGATGACCCAGCGGAATCCTTTTTTCTCGAGTTGGACCGCCTCGCTCTCGGCCCAATTCAGGAACCGGATGAAATCCTGTCCTTTGTAGGCGCAGCGGGCCGGCACGAATTCGGGCGCGTCCGGCGCCATATCCCAAACCTTTGTCTTCGTGCAGCCGACCACGATCAAGGTCTTGGCCGGGTCGATCTCGGCGAGGTCGATGGCGACCGGAGCGGCCGTCCGCTCCTCCTGCTCGGTGCGGCGCGAAGCGCCGATCGGAGTGCTCTCGAGCCGTCCCAGCGCCCGCCGGGCCTGGTCCTTGTAGTCCTGGAGGGGAAAAAGCTCCTCGGCCATCCGGAAATACTTCCTGGCCGACTCGATGTCGCCGACGGCCTCGTACTCCTCCCCCAGGACGTTGGCGACCATGCCGTCCCGGATCTCGCCGAAGAGGTTCTCGAGGCAGGCAATCCGCTCCTTGTCCGTCTTGAGCCGCCGGCACTTCAGGATCTTTTCGTTGATGTCCTTCCAGGGATCAAAGGGCATGACTCCTCCTTCCTCATTGTCCGAACATATCTATGCCTTGGCGTTCTTGGCGGGGGCGGATTTCCTTTGGGCTTCCCGGGCCAGGAGCTTGAAGCGGTCCGAGGGGACGGCCCGCCTCCTGGACAATCCGAGGACCCCAGCCTTGGCGCCGGCCGCGTCCTCGGCCGAGCTCCCGAACAGCTCCTTCTCGCGGCGTTCGTGGTCGGCCTTGTAGAATTGCTCGAACTGCTGGCGGTTCAGATATCCCATGTCGCGGAGCGTCCGGAGCATGGCGATCGCGCTCACCCCGAAATAGCGCTTGAGAAAAAGGACGTCCTCGTAGGATAAGCGCTTCCCGGCCATGTCCTTCTCGACGATCTCGCGGACCTTGACCGGCGGCATCTGAAAACGGGCCGCGAACTCCTGGGCGTACTGCTCGCGGGGCGGGTAGAGGGAGACGAGCTCGTCGATGAAGACGTCGGGGTTCTCGATGACCGGGCCGTCGCCGCGGTCCCGGAGGTAGTGGCAGTACTCGTGGGCGGCGCTGAAGGCCTGCCGCCCCGCGGTCTGGGAGGCGTTGATGAGGGCGAAGGCGGCCTGGCGCGCCTCCAGGAAGATAAAGGCGCCCGAGACCTTGCAGTCCGGGGGCAGAGGTTGGCGCAAAACGCGGCAGCCGTTCATTTCCATCAGGGTGAAGATGTCGCGGATGGGCTCGTCGCCCAACCCGAGGCGGCGGCGCTCCTCGTCGGCCATCCGCTCGGCCGAGATCGGGGCGTAGTGGGGCGCGAGCGGGAGGCGGCGGCCGGTGATCCCCTCGAGCTTGAGGTACTCTTCGCAGTAGCGGCGGAAGCGCATCAGCTCGGCCCGGCCCCGATCGTCCAATCCTTCGCCGCGCAGGAGGAGGATGAATGCGTTCTCCTTCTCCTCGAAAAACAGGGAGATGTCCTTGTGGAGAAACGAGGCGATCCGGTTCAGGGTCGCGAACGAGGGCGTCCGCTTGCCGGCTTCGAGGAGAGAAATGTATTCGCCCGACAGCCTCAGACGGCGGGCGAAAGCCCCCTGGCTCAGCCCCGTCTCCGCGCGAACCTGTTTGAGTTTCGCCCCGATCGTCCGTCCGTCCATGAACGTCCTCCCCATCCTTCCTTACGGACTATACATAACACCCTGTCAGGAAGATGTCAAACCCTCGACTCCCCGGCATGAATGCCGGGGCTTGATCAGGTTTAACCCTGAGCCACGCTTCTCGTCCCCGCCCTGAAGGGCGGGGCTTCGCGTCGGCGAACGGGTCAACGCCCCCTGACTCGGAATCCTACCCCGTTCTAACCGCTGAACGGTGTTTTCAACGGCGAGGAGACCGTCCTC
>JALHUR010000311.1 GCA_022867325.1 Candidatus Aminicenantota bacterium
ATCCTTTATGGGATTTGGGTAACATATTACGTGAGTCAATGCGGCATGTTGACAACCTTTTCTTTCGTTCTTATAGTAGAGGCCTGATTTTATGAAGGAACGCCTGAATATGATTGACGGCCCTAAGATTCACGACAGCTTTGCGGAAGCCATCCGCGCCGCTTACCGGTCCGGCCAGGAAGACGAGGCGCTGGAACCCATCGTCAAAGTGGACGCTGACGGCCGTCCGGTCGGGAAGATCTCGGAGGGGGATTCCCTCATCTTCTACGATATCCGCGGCGAGCGGGAGGTCGAGCTCACCGAGAGCCTGACCGACCCCTGTTTTTCCCATTTCCCGGTAAAGAAGCTTGATCTCCATTATGTCACGCTCATCGAATACTCCAAGGCCCTCGACGTCAAGGTCGCTTTCCCTCCGGAGGACCACCTTAAGAACACGCTGACCGAGGTCCTCGGCGGCGCCGGGTTCCGGGTCGTCAAGATCTCGGAGTCCGAGAAGGCCATTCACGTCGGCTACTTTTTCAACGGCAAGAGCGAAGATGTTTTTCCATGCGAGGAACGGGTTGTTGTTCCGTCGCCTCAGGTCGTGGATTACGCGGCGGTCCCGGACATGAGCGCTGCCGGCGTCGCCACGGCCGTCGAACAAGCCCTCGCCCGGGAGGGCAAGATTTTCATCCTTGCCAACCTGGCCAACGTGGACGTCGTCGGGCACATCGAGGACAAGAGAGCGGTGCTTGCGGCCGTCGAAGCCGTAGACCGGACCCTCGGCCGGATCATCGATGCGGCCCGCAGGGAGAAGGCCGCCCTGATCGTGACCGCCGACCACGGAACCGTGGAAGAATGGCTCTACCCGGATGGAACGGTAAACACCGGCCACACGAAGAATCCGGTCCCTTTCATCCTGGCCGATTTTTCCGGAATTGATCAAAGCCCGGTTTCCCTGATACCCGCCGGAGAATTGGCCGACGTCGCGCCGACGGTCCTCGGACTCGCGGATATCCCTGTCCCCGTCGAGATGACGGGGCGGAACCTCGTCGAGGCCGCGGGAAATCCCGGGCGGCCCCGGACGAAAGTCCTCCTCCTCATCCTGGACGGCTGGGGCCGGCGCGAGGACGCCTTCGGGAACATGATCGTGGAAGCCCCGACCCCGCGTTTCGACGAACTGTGGGCCTCGTGCCCGCACTCGATATTGGACTCGTTCGGCGAGGCTGTGGGCATGCCGCAAGGCACGGTCGGAAATTCTGAGGCCGGGCACCTTCATCTAGGGGCGGGACGCCGTGTCCTCCTCGACCGGGTCAAGATCGACAAGGCCATCGCGAACGGGAGCTTTTTCCGGAACGAAGCCTTCCTCCGGGCGGCGGAAGAGGCCCGGAAGAACGATAAGGCGCTTCACCTCATGGGCATTGTCTCGCACTACAGCTCGCACGGGACGATCAAGCACCTCTTCGCCCTTCTCCGTCTGGCCAGAGAAGCCGGCGTAAAGAAGGTTTTCGTCCACTCGTTTATTGGGAGGAGGGGAGAGCGGCCGGAGAGCGGCGCCATTTACGTGGAGAAGGTCGAGGAGACGTGCCGGGAGCTCCGCGTCGGCGAAGTCGTCACGGTCATGGGACGGTTCTGGTCCCTGGACCGCGAGGAGAACTGGGACCGCATCGAAAAGGCCTACCGGGCCCTCGTCGACGGCGCCGGGACCAAGGTGCGGCGGTCCGGTCCTATGGGCCGCTCGTGAGGAAGAGAGGGAACTTTTTAAGAAGCTTCTCGTATAGGATAGAGATATGAGCCTGGAAGTCAGAGATCTTCATTTCAGCTATGGGAAGATCACCGCCCTGGACGGCGTGAACCTGAAGCTCGAAGGCGGCGCCGCGGGCCTTCTGGG
>JALHUR010000312.1 GCA_022867325.1 Candidatus Aminicenantota bacterium
ACGCAGGAAGCGGAAAAAATCCTGGGCCTCGAGTTGGGGGCCGACGACTACGTCACCAAACCGTATAGCCCGCGGGAGCTGCGCGCGCGCATCAAGGCTCTCTTACGCCGGGCTGCGGATGAACTTCCCGAGGTCTTCCGATTCGGCGATGTCGAAGTGGATTTCGCCCGTTACGAGGTCCGGCGCGGCGGCCGGCTTCTCGAGGTCACACCGACGGAGTTCAAACTGCTCGCCGCCTTTATCCGCCAGCGGGGCCGGGCGTTAACGCGAGACCAGCTCCTCGACCTCGCCTGGGGTCAGGGGGTCTTCGTCACCGACCGCGTGGTGGATAACCAGATCGCCAACCTGCGCAAGAAGATCGAACCCAAGCCATCGAAGCCGCGTTATCTGCTCAACGTGCGCGGCGTGGGGTATCGATTTGATGGCTAAGGTCTGACACAACCGTGACAGTTTCGTGATTAGCTGAGGACAGGGAGGCCGTACTCTGATGGCAGGAGGAAAAAACCATGAAAACTCGTCACATCGGTTTGATTGGAGTGGCGCTGCTCGCGGTCTTCCTGGCAGCTTTTCTTGCCGCGGGCCAGAAGAACGACCAGGCTGAGTTGGCCCTCAAGGCCGCCATTAAAACAGAAACCGTAGATGGAGACCTGAAGGGCGCCATCGAGCTGTACAAGAAGATTGTGGCACTACCCGGCGCGAGCCGCGCCGTGGTGGCCCAAGCCTTGGTGCAGATGGGCCAGTGCTACGAGAAGCTGGGCAAGAAGGAAGCGCAACAGGCTTACGAGCGCGTCCTGCGCGAATATGCGGATCAGCCGGAGCCCAGTAAGGTGGCGCGAGAGCGGCTGAGCGCCCTCACCGCTGGGGGAGGCGGAGCGAGCGGCCGTACCGAGGTTGCGGCGCGCCGGATTTGGGTTGCGGAGAGTAACTGTCCCGTTGGCATCTCCCCGGACGGCCGGTATGTCGTTTTCACGACGGAGGGTGGTCCGGTCGGTGGCGATCTTTGGCTTCGCGATCTGCAGTCCGGCGAGCAAAGGCGAATCACAAAAGAGGCCTCGTGGGTAGACTGGTCATACGCTACGGGTACCGCGGCGATCTCGCCGGACGGCAAACTGATCGCCTATCCCTGGGCGGTCAGGACGAAGATGGAGCTTCGCGTCTCGGCGCTCGACGGATCGTCGATGCGAGTCCTCCATGGGGGCCAGGACGGAAGAAACATGACTCCTTGTGCCTGGATGCCGGACAGCCGTCGAGTCCTGGCTGTTTCATCCGATAGCAACTACCAAACCTACAGGAGGCACATCATTTCTGTAGCGGACGGCGCCATTCGCGACATCGGGCAGCCCGAGCGGCGATCCGTGAGTTGGGGATACCCCTCTCCAGACGGGCGGTACTTCGCTTACGGCCTGAATATGAACGAACAGCTCGTCCCGGAAAAGCGCGACATCTTCGTCTATGACGTTACGGCGGAGCAGGACTCAGTTCTTGTTCAGAACCCAGCGGACGATGACGTCGTTGGATGGACCCCGGATGGGTCCGGCATCTTGTTCGCGAGTGATCGGTCCGGAACCCGTGATCTTTACCTTCTGGGGATCGAGAATGGCCGGCCGCGGGGAGAGCCGCAATTGCTCCGGCGAGACATCGGCGCCACGGCGAGTCTTTACTTGACTCGTGACGGACGGCTCTTCCGGCGCGAGAACACGGGAACGACTGATGCGTTTACCGTCCCTGTGGACGAGCAATCCGGAAAGCTGACGGGTAAGCCCTCGCTTGTGGACCGGAACTATCCCGGGGCACAGTCTCCGGCGTGGTCTTCTGACGGGAAACTGCTCTATTATCAGATCCGCAAAGGTCCGCCCAACGATTGGTCGCTGTTCATCCGCTCGGAAGAGACGGGAGAGGTGCGCGAGATCACTCCGAAACCGAAACTGATCCCATGGTACAGGCCTCTCCTGTCCCCGGATGGACGCTGGTTCGCGATCACCGGGACAGGCCAGGGCATGAACTTCGGCGTCTTCAGAATCGATTCAGAGAGCGGCGAGGTCGGCCAGCTTGCGAAGATTCCTACGGAGAATGCGCCTACAGACCCATGTCAGAACTGGTCTCCTGACGGCAAAGCCATCTTCTACATGGTCCGGTCCCTTGAGAAGAGCGAAGGAATCGTTATCCGGCGCAAAGATCTCGCCACCGGCGAGGAGAAAGACGTCCACCGCGGTTTCCACACCGGCGAAATGAAGCTCTCGCCTGACGGAACCAGGTTTGTCTATGTTCGGAAGGACAAGCCAACCAAGTCGCATGTGCTGGGCATCCTGGATCTTCAATCCGGCAAGGCGCTGGAGTTTTGGCGCGTGCCGGAAGCCGATTCCCCTTACATCGAAACCCCCGCATGGATGCCGGACGGGAAGCACGTAGTGGTGGCCAAAAGCCTGAAGCAGGGCAGCGAGCTTTGGCGGTTCCCGGCGGCGGGCGGGCCGGGCGAAAAACTCCACTTTTTCCCTGAGTACACCCGAGGATTCGCTGTGCACCCGAGCGGCAAGCGCATGGCATTCACGCAGACCCGGACGAACTACGAGCTCTGGGTGCTCGAGAACTTCCTGCCGCCGCTGAAAGTCGCCAAGTAGCTGGCAGAAGTCAAGGCCAGTTGGTTCTCGTTATTCTGACTGAATCCTGACTGAAGCGGGATAGCCTTCAGACCGGCGCGGGGCGATAATTAATCGAGATGTCGCGAAAAGCCCGAAAAGTCCGGCTCCGGCCCGGCTCTCACCTGCTGGTGATGTTTTTTGCCACCACGTTCGTGCTGGTGACGGCCCTGGCCTGGATGGGTTGGCAGTTGGTGCGGCAGGACCGCGCGCTGGCCGGCCAGCGCCTCGAGGAGAGGCGAGAG